>JADFNE010000069.1 GCA_022563535.1 Myxococcales bacterium | reverse complement strand
GAGGGCGAGGCATCCCCAGAATTGGAAAAAGACGGGGAGATTGATTCGGAAACCGCGCAGGTCGATTCGGTCCACGAAGATCTCGATGTTAAAGCTGTCGCTGAATCGAAATCGACGGCAGGCAAACATAACGAAACGCTCGAGCGCAATGCCGCGGCGATGACAGAGGTTCTCGAAGAAGCCATTGATGCCGTACGCGAAGTGATGGCTGAGATCTCGAGCAGTACCGTAAACGCACGAGAACTCGTGCGGGAATCTATTGGGAATCTTGGCGGCAGCTTCGAAAACCTCAAGAACGATGCGTCGACTCAGCGCGATCTAGTACTCACGATGGTCTCACAAATGGCCGATCAGAATGTTGCAGACACCGATGGCAATGCAGGTTCGTTGTCCCGATTCGTCAGCGAAACGAACAGCGTGCTCAAGGAATTTGTAAGTCACATCATTACCGTGAGCCGAGAGAGCATGTCCATGGTGACCAAGGTGGACCATCTCACAGAACAGATCGAAGCCATTCACAATGTCGCACTCAAAGCGCGGAAGCTCGCTGCGCAGACCGGGCTGCTGGCCCTCAATGCCAAGATCGAGGCCGTTCACGCCGGTGAGTACGGCCGTGGCTTCAGTGTCGTGGCCGACGAGGTAAAAGCCCTGGCGCTAGAATCGAACGAATTCAACACCCAGATCAGTGAGCTGGTCGACGCCACTCGCATTACGATCGGCGAAACTCGCGACGTGATCTCGCAAATCGCGTCAAAGGACATGGGCGCGGCCATTCGATCCAAGGGAAGGGTCGATGGGTTGGCGGAAGATGTGAAGGCGGTGAACGAGATCATGGCGGCGACCGTAGGGGACGTATCGGCGACCGCCCATCGACTCAATGAAAATCTGGCGGTTGCGGTGCGGTGTCTGCAGTTTGAAGACATCGTCACTCAGGTACTCGGATACAACGAAAGCATGATCCGCCACACATTCGAATTCTTTGATGAGCTGAACCAATCTCTGAGCGAACTCGATCTATCCACGGAAGATGGATTGTCCGATCTCGATCAGTCGATTGCGCGTTTCCGGGATGGCTGGAGAGATGTTGTGCACAAGCCCGCAATGCAAGAAGACATGGAAGAGGGTGAGGTTGAACTCTTCTGAACACTCATTTGAAGACAAGGAGGTCATACGACCATGGCAGTAACCAGCGAAGGCTCGAAAGACGACAATTCTCTCACCATCACTGTGACCGGAAGGTTTGACTTTTCGGTTCACGAAGCATTCCGCAAGGCCTACGACGGGCAAGTCGATACTGGCGCCAAAGTCGTAGTAGACATGGCCGGCGTTGAGTACATGGACAGTTCAGCGCTGGGGATGTTGCTTCTGCTGCGCGAACACGTTGGAGAGGACCAAGCCGATGTGCGGCTCATCAACGGAAACTCCGAAATTCAGAATATTCTTCAGGTGTCTAATTTTGGTGAGCTCTTCAAGATGGAATAGAGTGCAGCAACTCGTGAGCCAACTAGAACAATCGGAACCTATACGTGGCTGCTGAGAGTACCGCCGCCCTGGACCAGAAGCTCGTCTTCCTGGTCGTGGAAGATGACGCGACGAGTCGGATGATTCTCCGCCGTGCGCTAGTCAAGATGAACTACGAAGTCTTGCTGGCGGTCAATGGTGAAGAGGGTGTTCGTATGTTCAAAGAGAACCGTGTCGATATGGTTCTGATGGACATTCAGATGCCGGTGATGGATGGCTATGAAGCCACCATCCAGATCAAGGCCAGCACCGGAGAAGAATTCATTCCCGTGATTTTTTTGACGGGCACGACGGATGAAACTTTGTTGGCGCGCTGCGTTGCAGTCGGTGGCGACGATTTCTTGACCAAACCCTATAGCCCGGTAGTACTCAATGCCAAAATTGACGCCCTGTGTCGGATTCGAGCGCTCCACAAGGAAACCATGCAGCAGCGCGACCTCGTCGCCGAACATCAGATCAGGCTGATTCGCGAACAAGAGGTCGCGGAGAAGCTGTTTTCCAGCATGCTGAATCGCGCCGGTGATCCGCCGAACAACTTTCAGTCCATGGTGAGCCCGGCTTCGATCTTCAACGGTGATCTGGTGGTGGTTACCGAGACCCCAACGGGCGGCGTTCGGGTATTGGTCGGCGATTTCACGGGCTACGGACTACAGGCAGCCATCGGTGCGCTTCCGGTCACCGATATATTCTATTCCATGACCGGCAAAGGCTTCTCGATGGCCGACGTCATTCGCGAATTGAACAAGAAGCTGCTCGCGATCTTGCCTACCCGCATGTTCTTTGCCTGCGCCCTGCTCGAACTCGATGCGGAGAATAATCGGCTGCTGATCTGGTCCGGCGGAATGCCCGACGTGATCGTTCGGGGCAAAGATGGAAGTATCCGACACCGTCTGCCGTCGAAGCACCTCGCGCTCGGGATCCAGTCGGGGAAAAGCCTGAGCCCCAACCCCGAGAGTGTTCCCATCGAAGTGGGTGAACGCGTCTACATGTTTTCCGACGGCATCATCGAAGCTACAAACCCCGACGACGAGATGTACGGGCAGAGCAGGCTCGAAGACTTCATCGGCGGCCATCAAGATTCGGAGGCGTTGTTCGAGGATCTCACCGATACCCTGTCGAAGTTTACCTGTCGCGCCGATCAAGAGGACGACTTCACCCTGGTCGAAGTCTGCCACGATAACGTCGTCAGGAGCGATACGACTGCGAGTGCACGACGGGTCGTTCGCAAACCCATGCACTGGAGCAATCAACTCGTTCTCGAGGCAGATACCCTGCGAGAGGTGGACCTACTGCCGCTCCTGATGCAGGCGATCGTGGATGTCCAGGGACTCCAGGACCACCGCGAGAGAATCTATATGGTGCTGGCAGAACTCTTCTTCAGCGCACTGGATCACGGCCTGCTGGGTCTGGATTCTCGGCTCAAGGAGACGCCTCAAGGCTTTGGCGAATACTACAGCGAGCGGACCAAGCGATTGGCGGATCTGGAGCAGGGAAGGATCGAGATCGAACTCACCCATTACAAGAAGGGCGCGGGCGGTTGTCTACTGATCAAGGTCAAGGACAGCGGGGCCGGATTCGACTTTGAAGCAATGACCCCCGACGACCTGGGCGTGAACCAAGGACATAGCGGTCGGGGCCTGGCGCTGATTCGCTCGATCTGCGAACAGATCGTTTATTCCGAGAACGGAACTCGCGCCGAGGCCTCGTACGTCTGGCAGAACGAGGAAGAGAGCTGACTCGTCTCGCGGGCGATGTGGTTCGCCTCAGGCTTGCCTTTAGAGTCTGATGCGCGAAGCGGGCCGTCGGCTCGAAGAACTCTTGTGCAACAGCGCACCGAGAATCATGCCGGCGGCCAGGATGCTTGCCCCGGCGATGAGTTCGGGGTTCCGCGCTCCGGCGCGAAGCTTGGTGTTGTCGAGAATCAATCGATCGATTTCAGCGCGCTGCAAGCTGTCGTTCTGGGTTAGAGCTTCGTTTCCAGTACGGAGTTTATCGAGCTCGCTTGTGGCCGACTCCATACTGCTGCGTAATTTTGCGGTCTCGGACTCCAACCGTGCCAGCCGAATGGTGGGCGGCGGTTCGGGTTTGAGATAGCCCTCGGGAATCCATCCCTTGACGTCGTTATCGAGTCGGATCTTGGTCCAGCCCTCGTCGCGTTTCAAAATGGTCAGCCCGTCGCCCGTCGAAACACCATCCAGAATGCGGTACTTCGTGCCCGGGCCACTGCGGACGTTGAGTCGGATCTCACCCCGTACCCAGGCGCGTTCTTGAGCGATGGCTTGGGTGGGCGCGGCAATTTCCAATACCAGCGCGGTGAGCACAGTCGCAAGCGGCGCCAAAAGTTTCCATTGCGAAATGCCTGTTGATCGCCAGCTGAGTCGCTCCAATATCGACAACGCGTGCTTCCTTCTCTTGAATTCGCAGAGGCCGAACACTCTTCTGGCCCGGGCCGCCGGAGTGGGCAGAAATGTACCAAAAGTCCTCGATTCATAGGGACAATTTGCGAAGTCTACGAAAGCGACGACGCGGCCGCATACCCCCGTTCTTGTGGGTGTTGTGACGGGAGTTTTGATGGAAATTGTGCTGGGAATCCCCTTCGCCGCGAAGCACAACGATAGAAGCGTTCGCTAGAGCATTCCGTCGATCAGTCCCCAGCGGAGGGCGGTTTCTGCGTCGATGCGTCGTTGGCTGAGTGCAAAGTAGTTGGTGCGCTGGCGGCCGATGCGCCGAGGCAAGCTGACCGTGCCGCCCGCACCCGGAATCAGACCCATCGACACTTCGGGCAACCAGAAGTAGGTGCCCGGTTTTGCGTCCACCCTGGTCGTGAACGCCGGCAGTTCGATACCCGCTCCAACACATGCGCCCTGCAACTCGGTCCGCACGCGGTCGGCGCAACGCGCGAGCAGACGCGCGGGGTTGCGGGTCGAGCGAATCACGTGTGCGGTTGCGGGATCAGGGAGTGTTCCAAACTCTGCGAGATCTCCGCCGCTACAAAACGCTGGCCCGGCGCCGCGCAGGATGACTTCTTCAATGCTCGCATCGATTAGAACGACCTGCAGGGCCTCCATGAGTCCATCGCGTATCTCGGCGGAAAAGGCATTGCGCCGCTCGGGTCGGTTGAGTGTGATGTGCAGTCGCGAGACGTCGCGCAACAAGCTGACCGCAGGTTCGTCGTTGGGTTCGGCGACCTTCGGTCGCTTGCGATTCTGTAGCCAGGCTGCGAATTCGGGGCCGCCCTGGAGCATCGAGTACACCTGTGATTCGGCGATGAGACCCTGGTGAATCGATAGCGTTTCGTTCTGTCGCAGCAGTTGCACCATCGCGAGTGAGGCGATCGGGTTGGCCAGGATGTTCTTCGCGATCGCCGGCAGTTCCGCGTCATCCTCGAGCACGATGTCGAAAGACTGAGCCCAGGGCACGACTTCGCTCGGCCGCTTCCCCGCCCCCAGCGCGACGGTCGGGCAGGGGAGTTGTTCCAGATTGGTTCTCGCGATGGCCAAAGCCGCGACATCGGGTTCAGCCGATGGCCGCTGAAGATCGTCCGACAGATCGACAATCAGCAGGGCTGCGCCGGTCAGGTGCGAAAATTGTTCGAGGGCGTCGGGAGAGGCGAGGGCGGAGATTGCTTCCGGAAGGCTGAGAGCGAGGAGGGCGCTATCACTCACGCGGGTTGCCTCCTATTCGACCTGATCCGCTGCACCGATCAACGGCAGCCACCTGGGCCGATCTCAATCCATGAAATCTTCGCGCACTTTGCGGCGGAGAAGTTTGCCGGTTTCATTGTAGGGAAGCTCGTTCGTGAACATGATGCGATCGGGGGTACGCGAAGACCGCAGGCGGTTCTTGACCCACTGTTGCAACTCTCCTTCGCTCGCCGACTGGTCCGCGTGGAGCACGATCGCAGCCACCACGCACTCTCCCCACTGCTCGTCGGGAACTCCCACGACGGCGACGTCGGCCACCGAATCGTGATCGAGCAGGACGTCTTCGATTTCTCCGGGTGACATGTTCTCGCCACCGCGCACGATAATGTCGTCAATGCGACCCTCGACGTACAAGTAGCCCTCGTCGTCGAGATAGCCGCCGTCCCTGGTGGGGAAGAAACCGTCGTCCAGCAACAAGCTTCCCTTGCCCTGGTATTCGCCCGACACCTGTTCGCCGCGCACGAAAATCTCGCCGCGCTCGCCTGGGCCGAGAGTCTTGCCCTCGTCGTCTCTGATCTCGACCTCGATGCTGGGAATCGGTTGACCCACCGAGGTGATGCGCTTGCGCACGGCTGGGTCGTCGCTGGCCATGGCGATGCGATGATCGTCGGGTCCGAGAATCGAAATCGTAGAACTCGTTTCGGTCAAACCATATGCGTTGGCAAAGTTCGTGTCGGGAAACAGTCGCATCGCGCGTTCAATCACAGCCTGCGGCATCTTCCCGCCGCCGTAGGAAATCGCCTCGAGGTGCGGGAGATCGGCGTGTTCCTGGCCCTCGAGTGCTTCGAGAATACGCGAGAGCATCGTGGGGACCACCATCGCGTTGGTGATCTTTTCGCGCTGCGCGGTTTCCAACCATGCTTCGGCGGTAAACGACGGAAGCTGCACGATACGACGTCCGGAATAGACCGAACTCGCCAGGGAGGCGATGCCCGCAATGTGATAGGGCGGAACGCAGACGAGTTGAGCCGCCTCTTCGTCGGCGCTCATGAATTCCACCGTGCTCAAGATATATGAAACGATGTGCAGATGGCGCAGTACCGCAGCCTTGGGCGCACCGGTGGTGCCGCTGGTAAAGAGAAGAATGGCGATCTCTTCCGGATCCATCGACCATTCCGCGTCGAGCCTCGGGGCAGCGTCCTGCCGAGCCGCGAACAAGAAGTCTTCGCGGTCGACGACGGCGCACTTTTCGCGCTTCAGAAGGCTCTCGCTGCGCCCGGGTTCGCAGAGCAGGATCGAGGGCTCCACTCGACTGAGCAGCGCTTCGAGTTCATCTCCGGTCAGGCGGTAGTTGAGGGGAACAAATGGAATTCCCGCCCAGGCGGCGCCAAAGAGCGCGATCGGAAAGGCCAGGCTGCTCTCGTCGAGCATCGAGAAATAATCGGCACCGGTCGACTTCGCCCGCGCACCCGCTGCTCCCGCGGCTTGAAACAATTCGGCGTAAGTCAGCTGGTCGTCACCGTTCGTGATGGCCACTCGCTCGCCAAAACTCGACGAGGCCATTTCGAGCAGCATCATGAGATTCATTCGTTCATCCTGGGAGGCTACGACCTGAGATATAGAAGGTTACGACCTGAGATGGATGAGGCTAGTCCGACGAAGGAAGTGGTTTGGCTCCCTTGATCGTCAGTATTGCTCCGTTCGATGCGAGGCTGCCCTCGCCGGGCTTGGTGCACAAGATCTCGAGGTCGCCGGCTTCGTTGACATAACGCTTGCCAGTCTGCGTCCCTTCCTTGGCGTCTTCAGAGATCGTGCCGCTGCCTTCTTCGCTCATCGCAATCAGCGCAGCGCCGCCGCAAGTGATATCGACTTCTTCTTTGGGTGCGCTGACCACCATCAACTCAGTCGTGCACACCGAACTCTTCAGCCGGGTTCCCGCCTTCAATAGTGTCATCGCAGCTCCTTCACCATTTCACAGTCTTCTGAGACTCCATACTTCGAGCAATCCGATCGAAGGCCCCGAAAATAAATGTTTTCCGGCAGGAATGCTAGCCTGCGCGTTGAGTGAAAAAAGATCTAAGCGGGCTTTGGGCTTCTGCCGCGCAGACTCCCGGGCCCTCTCCCCAGCATTCGCGCTACCCAGGGATTCGCCTTGGCTATAGACCGATCAGTCTCGTGGGTGACCGCGCCCAAAGAAAATTCCCTTTTGAAAGCGGGATTTGTCTCGGACTTCGCCGTTCATTTGCTGCGGCGGCTGGACGTTCCACTCGACGACTCACCGTACTTCGCTCTAGCTGGCGAGCTTCATCCCCATTTCGAATGGGCTCGCTCCGGAGCGATGGCGTTGTCCGGTCTGCCCGAAGGCCCGCCGCTTCTGGCGCCGGCACCGCTTGCGAGTGCTTCTCAGGGCGCACTGTTGGCGCTTCGCATGTTGGCGGGGAAGGCCTGGAGCGGTGGGGACCTGGACGCGGCGCGGCTGCTCGGGGAGCGGGCGGCGGTGTTCGGGTTTACACGCCGGGGTTCAGTCTCGCCGGGCGGAAGTTGTCGCTTGATCAGAGCAGCCGATGGTTGGCTTGCGGTCAACCTCGCTCGGGAGAGTGATCGAGAGATGGTGTCCGCATGGCTCGAGGCGGAAATGGGCGGCGATCTCTGGTCCCAGCTGGAGACGCAAATCGCATCGCAGAACGTAGATCGAGCCCTGTCTCGTGCGCGCCTGATGGGACTTCCCGTGGCGCCGGTTTCGCATTCGGATCTCGACGAACTCGAGTCGAGATCCTGGCTCGAAGTTACCCGGGGCATGAAAAAAAAGAAGCAACGATCCAACGCTGCTCCCGTCGTTCTCGATCTGTCGAGCTTGTGGGCCGGACCCCTGTGCGCTCATTTGCTCGCCCTCACCGGCGCCCGGGTCATCAAGCTCGAAAGCCTGGAACGACCCGATGGTGCCCGAGCGGGACCTTCACGGTTCTTTGATCTCCTGAATGGGGGCAAACAGAGCATCGCCCTCGAGTTCGGCAGCGCGCGAGGTCGCGCTACTCTCGAACGACTCCTCGAGCGCGTCGACATTGTGATCGAAAGCGCCAGGCCACGCGCGCTTGCACAGCTTGGAATCGTTGCGGAAGAGTGGGTGGCTCGCAGAGCGAACTTGACCTGGGTGAGCATCACCGGTTATGGCCGCAATGAGCCCGAAGGGGGTTGGGTGGCGTTCGGAGACGACGCGGCGGCGGCGGCTGGCCTGTCCACAGCGACGGCGCAATACAATCAGGAGTACCACGACGGCTCGCTTCCCCCCGTGTTCTGCGGCGACGCGATCGCAGATCCCCTTGCCGGACTGCACGCCGCTGTTGCGGCATTGGCGTCGTGGCAGAGCGATGAAAGTCGCCTGCTCGACGTTTCACTGTGCTCGGTGGTTCGACACGTCCTGGGCTCTGCAGGTTCGGGCTGGGATATCTCGCCGGCTGGCGCGGGGAAATCGGCGCTGATCGAGCGAGTGGATGCGAATCAATGGCAAGTTCGCATTGGGGACGAAGTTCAGTCCGTCGATCCACCGCTCGCCCGTTCGGTCGCGTACCCGGCGCAGGCTCTGGGAGCGGACACCCGTTCGGTCTTGGCATCGCTCGGGGTCGAAGCGTGAGCGATCTGCTGATCCGTCGAGCCGAGGTGAGGGACGGCATCGTATCGGATGTTCGAATTGCCGCCGGAGTCATCGCTGCGATGGACGTCGGGTTGCCCGAAGAAGAGGGGGTTGCAACGATCGATGCCGCCGGGGGTGCGCTGCTACCCGGCCTTCACGATCATCACATTCATCTCTTCGCGCTCGCGGCTGCGCAGGCATCCGTCTCGTGCGGTCCACCGGAAGTGGGAACTCGTGACGAATTGAAACATGCCCTGGCCGCAGCGACAATGAGTCGTGGTTGGATACGCGGTGTTGGGTATCACGAGACCGTGGCCGGAGAGCTAGACCGGTGGGAGCTAGACGCGCTCGGCCCGAGTGATGTTCCGATTCGGATTCAACATCGCAGTGGCGCGCTGTGGATGTTGAACTCAGCGGCGATCCGCACCCTCGAACTCGCGGGGGGCTCATTGCCTGAGAGTGTCGAACGGGCTGCGTCCGGCGCGATCACGGGTCGCATCTTCTACCAGGACAGCTGGTTGAGAGAACGCATCGGACACTCGTCAATTCCCGATCTTTCCCAGGTGGGTCGAGAGTTGGCGTCATACGGCGTGACGGCGGTCATGGATGCGACCCCCGACAAAGGATGCGTTGAATACGAAGCACTCTCGAATGCCGTCCGCAGCGGAGAAATGTTGCAGCGCGTCGTTGCAATGGGGAGAGTCGACGAAGCACTGCCGCCCGGGGCGCAGATTGAAATGGGCCCCAAGAAGATCATGTTGCGCGAACCCGCACTGCCCGTCTTCGATGAGCTAGTCCGGGAGATTTGCGAAGCGCATCGCGTCGAGCGCGCTGTTGCGTTTCACTGCGTAACCCGTTCGGAATTGGTCATGGCCGCGACGGCACTTCGCGAAGCGGGAGCGCGGTCGGGAGATCGCATCGAACATGCTTCGGTGGCGCCGCCAGAACTGGTCAAGCTACTCGCAGAACTGGATGTGTGGGTGGTGACCCAGCCAGGCTTCATCTATGAACGTGGTGATGTGTATGCGCGGGACGTAGACGCCGCGGATCGGGACTGGCTCTACCGAGGACGCGGTTTTCTCGAGGGCGGAGTCGCATTGGGAGCGGGCACCGACGCGCCCTACGGTGACGCGGATCCATGGCTTGCAATTCGTGCTGCGGTGAACCGGTGCACCCGGGCGGGGATCCGGTTGGGAGCGTCTGAGGCCCTGAGCCCCGAGCGCGCATTCGGGCTCTTTACCTCGCCGATCGAAGCGCCCGGGACGCCCGCTGCCCCACTCGCAGTCGGCGATCCCGCGGACCTGTGTCTGGTCGACCTGTCCTGGCAACGTTTTCGTGAGAAATTGACCCGAGATCGAGTGGCATTGACATTGCTTCGCGGGGAGATCACCTGGCGGCGCGACCCCGAACCCGATCGCCAACCCAGCTGACGAAGGTTCTTCAGCCGGCTGCTAGGCTGTTGCTCGATGCTTCACCTCCGCAGTCGCGTTTGCGCGTCGTCTCGCGCGCTCTTCGTACTCGCAGTCGTCGTATGCCCGGGAGCGTTTGCATCGGCCCAGGGTAGCGGTGAATTGGTGGTGGCGACGCGACTGGCGGATTCCGGCGAAGTCTCGGGCTACTACCGCCTCGGACGCGCTTACGAATTGGGCCGAGAAGTCGACAAAGATCTATTCGAAGCGGCGCGGCAGTATCAGGTGGCCGCGGAACAAGGTCATGTCGAAGCGCAGTTTTCCCTCGCGCTGCTACTCGCGGGTGCCGTCCCCAACTCTCCCCACAGCCCACAAAAATCGTTCGAGTGGTTCAGCGCGGCCGCGCAGCAGGGACATACAAGGGCCGCATATTTTCTGGCGCTGAGCTATCAGACGGGAACGGGGGTCGAAGCGAACAGCGAGCAGGCGTTCGAGTGGTATCGCCGGTCAGCAAAGGACGGGAACGGCGAGGCGATGAATGCATTGGCGCGCATGTACGCCGCTGGGGCGGGCATCCGTCTGAACCTGGCGAACGCCTATGCGTGGAACGAGGTCGCAGGAGTTCGCGGCTACGTTTTGGCTCCGCGATACAGAGCCCAGCTCGAAGCCAAGATGAACGAAGAAGAACTCGTTCGCGGCAAAAAACTCGTGCGCAGGTTGATGAAGAAGTACGGCAGGCCGCCAGGCGGCTAACTCGAAAGTCCCGCGTGCATCCGCTCCACCGCTTCGATGTATTCGTCGATCATGTTGTCGACGACGACTCTCGCGGGCAGGATCTGATTCATACGTCCTACGATTTGACCGACGGGGTTGAACGCGACCGCTTGTGACTTTGCCGCGTACCGGCTGGTGCGCATTACCATGTCCATGGTCACGAGTCCCTGCAGCGGCATCCCGAGCGGCTTCGGGCTGTCGGGATGATCCCAGGCTTCGGTCCAGGCGTTCTTGAGCATGCGGGCGGGCTTTCCTGTCACCGACCGAGACCGAACTGTGTCTCGACTTCCCGCCGCGAGCAGGGAATCTTTTTGCTCCATCGGCGTGGACGCTTCTTTGACTGTCAACCAGATCGAACCACACCACACACCCTGGGCACCCAGTGCCATCGCGGCGGCCATCTGCTTTCCCGAGCCGATGCCCCCGGCAGCGAGCACCGGGGTCGGAGCCACGGCTTCGATCACCTCCGGCCAGAGCACGACACTGCCGACTTCACCCGTATGTCCACCGGCCTCGTGACCTTGGGCAATGATGATGTCCAGGTTGGCGTCCTTGTGGCGCATCGCTTGTTTTGCGCTGCCGCACAGCGCCGCAACCAGGCGGCCGGAGTCGTGAATACGTTTGATGATGTCGAGGGGTGGAGTTCCCAGGGCATTGGCGATCAATCTTACCTTGGGGTGAGAAAGCGCGACATCAATCTGAGGATTCGCCGTGGCTTCGGTCCAACCCAGCAGGCCAGCTGGACGCACGTCGTCGGGAAGTTCCGGTACACCGTGGTCTTTGAGCAGCTTGGCAGCAAAGTCGCGGTGCTGCTGGGGGACCGCGGCCAGCAACTGCTCTTCGAGCTTCACGGGATCGGTTTCCCCCATGCCTTCGTACTTCTGCGGAATCACGGTGTCAATGCCGTACGGTTTGTCGCCAATGTTTTCGTCGATCCACTGGCATTCTCTCTCGAGTTGCTCGGGCGAGAAGCCCACGGCGCCGAGGACTCCCATCCCGCCGGCTTTACTCACGGCGACTACGACATCGCGGCAATGCGTAAACGCAAAGATCGGAACATCGATACCAAATTGCTCGCAAATTTCAGTACGCATTTCGAAGGGTCTCCGGCTGTTGGGGTCTCACGATCCGAGCAGTAGTCCCGGCCGTTGGCCGCAGAATACTTGCCCGGTGTATCCATAGTCTACGAAGAGATTTACACCACTGATGAAACGGGAGGCTTCGCTGTTGAGCAGGATGAGTGGTTCCGCCATCTCTTCGGGGGTGGCGTTGCGACCGACGGGAGCCTGGAAGTGTTCGTCCATTGCTTCCGCGGGGATCTGCTCGTGGAAGGCTTTCATCATTGGAGTGTCCGTTGGCGCGGGGCTCAAGCAATTGATGCGAACCAGGCGTTGGCTCAGTTCGGCGGCCCGACGGTAGGTGTACCCAATGATCGCTTCCTTGGAGAAGAGATAGCCATTTGCGACTTCGGGATTGGCTTCGCACCAGGCCTTGCCCGAGTCGAAGTCCGGGGTGTCGAGAAATTCGTGCACCTTCTCCTGATGATTCGGATAGCCCATGCCCGCGACTGAGGTGATGCTCGCGATTGCGCCGCCATTCACAATGCGCGGCAGCAACTTCTCAGTCAAGTCTCGCAGGCCGACGACATTGATCACGCAGGTCTCGAGGGCGGAGAAACCCGGGGCCCCCGGCACACCGGCGCAGTTGAACAGGCAATCGACCTCGCCGTCAATTTCCTCGAGTGCGGCGTCGATCGACGACTCCGATGACAGATCCAGCTTGATCGATCGATGGACCGAGGCCTTGATGTCCTGAATGTCGAGGGCATGGACCTCGGCCCCAAGATCGCTGAGGATCTGCGCGCAGGCGCCGCCCATCCCAGAAGCAGCTCCGGTCACGACGCAGCGTTTGCCTTCGTACTTGAGAATGTCGGCCATTCAATGATCTCCCTGGGGATCGCGGGTCGTCGTATGAGCGAGAGCATCCTACAGGACAAGGGCTCTAAACTGAAATTTTGCGCGCGCGCAGATCTGGCAGCCCTGGTTCGGGGTTTGGGTGTACAGAACAGTCCAGTCGGCGGGTTTTGAAGGGTCGACGCCGGCTGGCAAAACGGTCAAAATTGGAACGTGTTCCACTATCAATGAAGAACAGGGAATGCGCAAGGGATTTCTATGTACATCGGTTACAACGAAGAACAGGAGGCGCTGCGCGTGGAGCTGCGCGCCTACTATGACAAGCTCCTGACTCCGGACGTTCGCGTCGCCCTGCGAGAAGGTCATGGCATTGGCGAAGCAATGCGCACAGTCGTGCGGCAAATGGGAACGGATGGTTGGCTCGGGATTGGCTGGCCAACCGAGTACGGTGGACAAGGTCGCTCGGCGATCGAACAATTCATCTTCTTTGACGAGTCCATGCGGGCCGGTGCGCCCGTTCCGATGCTAACCATCAATACGGTGGGGCCCACGATCTACCGGGAAGGATCCCAGGAACAAAAAGATTTCTTCCTGCCCAAGATCCTCAAAGGCGAACTCCATTTTTGCATCGGATATACGGAACCCAACGCGGGGACCGACCTCGCCGCCCTGCAAACCAGGGCCGACGCCGATGGCGACGACTTTGTGATCAACGGTCAGAAGGTCTTTACCAGTCTGGCGAGCGATGCGGACTATATCTGGTTGGCGACCCGTACCGATCAGGATGCTCCCAAGCACGGCGGGCTCTCGATGTTTCTGGTCGACATGAAAACTCCGGGGATCAAAGCCGAGCCGATGGATCTGCTTTCTTCCCACAACATCTGCACGACATTCTTCGACAACGTCCGAGTGCCCAAGAGTCAGCTGGTGGGAGGTCTCAACAAGGGTTGGAAGCTCATCACCGGTCAACTCAATCACGAACGCGTGTCGATCTGCTCGCCGGGCATGCTCGAATCTGTCTACAAAGACGTACTGGAATGGGCTCGCGAAACCAGGCTCACCGATGGACGTCGGGTGATCGACCAGGAGTGGGCGCAGATCAGCCTCGCTCGGGTCCACGCGGGCCTGGAGTTCCTGCGACTCGCCAATTGGAAGGTCGCCTGGCAGGGCACCCAGGGCGAGTTGAGTGTGGCGGATGCGTCAAGCATCAAGGTGTTTGGCACGGAGTGGTATCTCGAGTCCCTGCGCCTGATGATGGAGGTCATGGGGCAGCGTTCCTACCTGCGCCCGAGTTCTGAGCAAGCGCTGCTCGCTGGACATGTCGAGACCATGTACCGGAGTCTTGTCATCTTGACCTATGGTGGCGGTACCAATGAGGTGCAACGAGATCTCATCGGCTTGTTCGGTCTGGGTCTGCCGCGTGTACCGCGTTTCTAGAGTCGAAGGCCGAGGCCTGAGTATTCCAACTTCGTAAATTCTGCAATCGAGAGTGAATTCATGGATTTTTCTTTTACCGACGAACAACAGGCCATTGCCGAACTCGCCAAGCAGATCATGCGCGACAAGGCGACACCCGAGCGAATGACCGATCTCGAAAAGAGCGCAGGTCCCCGCTTCGACGTCGAACTGTGGCGCGAACTCGCGACGGCGGGCGTCCTGGGGATTGCAATTCCAGAGGCCTATGGCGGCGCGGGGATGGGTTTTTTCGAACTTTCGTTGATCGCCGAGCAGGTCGGTCTGACAACGGCCCCGATTCCGTTCATCGAAACCGCGGTGATGGCGGCGCTGCCGATCGAGAAATTCGGCAGCGAGGCCCAGAAACAGGAGGTGCTGCCGCGCATCGTAGAGGGAGACGCGATCCTCACTGCGGCATTGGTTGAAGAGGGCGCAGACCCCAACGTGCCGGAGACTCGCGCGACTGCGGTGGCGGACGGTTTCAAGCTCAGCGGGACGAAGATCTGCGTGCCGGCAGGAGTTCTTGCCGAGAGAGTGCTGGTCCCGGCGACAACCGAAGCGGGTGAATTGGGGATCTTCATCGTCGACCCCAGTTCAGCCGGCTGCAATGTGATTGCGCTGGACACCACGAGCGGACAACCCGAAGCGCAACTCGAGTTCGACGAAGTGCACGTTGCTGCAGACCAACAACTGGGTGACTTCGATCGCGGTGCTGAAATTCTCAACTTCATTACCGAGCACACAAATTCCGCTCTGTGTTCCGTTTCTTTGGGGGTGTGTGAAGAAGCACTGCGTTTGACCTCCGAGTACATCAAGGGACGCGAGCAGTTCGGAGTGTCGATCGCCACGTTCCAGGCGGTCGGTCAGCGAGCGGCAGACGCCTTCATCGATACCGAAGGCATCCGATTGACTTCCTGGCAGGCTGCTTGGCGCCTCTCAGAAGGGCTCCCCGCCGCTTCGCAGATCGCTACCGCAAAGATCTGGGCGGCGGAGGCTGGACATCGGATCGTACACACGGCCACTCATCTCCACGGCGGAATTGGAGTCGACAAGGACTATTCACTGTTTCGATACTTCACCTACGCAAAGCAGCTCGGTTTGACCCTGGGCGGTCCGACCTCCCACCTGATCAAGCTGGGGAAGATGCTGGCAGCCGGTACTGCTTGACCCTCCCCGGGGCGAACTTCAGACGACAGAAAAAGGAATCATTCATCCATGGCCTCCATGACTCTCGAACACCTGATCGATCGCCAGGAGATCGACGACCTTTTGACCCGCTACGCAACGTCGGTCGACACCAAAGACTGGGATCTTTACGAGACCTGCTTCACCGAGGATGCGTTCATCGACTACGAGTCCGCAGGTGGGATCAAGGGGAAGCTGCCGGAGGTTCGCGCCTGGCTCGAAAAAGTCATGGTAATTTTTCCGATGACACAGCACGTCGTGTGCAACCGCGTCATCGAGATCAATGGCGACAAGGCAACGGCGCGGTCGGTGTTCTACAACCCGATGGCCTTGCCCGGCGAAGACAAGGCGCACGCCCTCTTCATTGATGGCGGCTACTACAACGACCAGCTAGTCAGAACTGCCGATGGCTGGAGGATTAGCGAGCGAATCGAAGAATCTTCCTATTCGACACGGCGGAGCAAGATCTTGCCCCCGGTGAAGGAAAATGAAGGAGCAAATTGATGGGACGTCTCGAGGGAAGGGTGGCACTCATCACCGGAGCCGGGTCTGGCATCGGTCTGGCTATTGCGAAACGGTACGCCGAAGAACGAGCCACGGTGGTGGGCTACGACCTGCAGGAATCCGACAGTTGGAGTGACGTCGAGAAGGCGGCTCCCGGCTCTCTGTTTCGCATCGGAGACGTGCGCGACGCCGCGGCCCAGGAGACGCTGGTGCAGGAGTGCGTTGAACAGTTCGGGCGCATTGATGTGCTGGTTACGGCGGCGGGCATTGCGGGGGGCGGCCCGGTTCATATGATTTCCGAAGAAGATTGGGATCGGGTGCAGGACGTCAATCTCAAGGGCACGTTCTTGAGCGCCAAAGCCGTCCTGCCCACCATGATCAAACAGCGCTCGGGCAGCATCATTACGATCGCGAGCGTCGAGGGACTCGAAGCCATGGAGGGTGGCAGCACCTACAACGCCTCAAAGGGCGGCGTGGTGCTGCTGATGAAGAACATGGCGATCGACTACGGCAGAATCGGTATCCGGGTCAATGCCATCTGTCCCGGCTTCATCGAGACGCCGCTGCTGCAATCGGTGCTCGATGAAGAGGCCATGGCGGATTTCAAGGAACGCGTGCGCCAGCAACACAAGCTGGGCCGGTTCGGACAGCCCGAGGAGATCGCTGGCGCGGCATTCTTCCTGGCCTCGGACGATTCGTCGTTCGTCACCGGGCAGGCCATCGCAGTGGATGGTGGTTTTACCGCTGGGAAGTGGTTCGGACTGACGAAGATGTTTGGGCTCGAGTAGCGCCGCCGCACTCTTCGCCCGCAAAAAAAAACGGCTCAGGACAAAACGGCTCAGAACAAGACTTCGACGTGCTGGAAAAGAGTGCGAAACTCGGCTTCTGGCAGCAGCGTGCTGAAGACCATCGAGTGCTTGCCCAGGCGCACCGCGCGCAGCTTCCAGTGCTGGTCTCCTCTCAGTGCTGCGCGGTTGGCGAAATGCGAAACGTCGCCCTCGTGGACGAGTTGGTTGAGGGAGTCGAAGATCGCGACGCCTCGTTCCCGCAAGTAGTTCTCGTCTGCAAAATGCTCATGTGCGATGGCCCCGCGTCGGGTCAACTGTGAACGCGCGATATGAGGATCGTTGAGTCCGCGAAAATCCAGCGTCGGCCAGCCCGTGTAGTAGGGCAAAGCGCCGGCTCCACCGACGCACAGCAACAGATCTTTTGGCAGCAGGCCTGCTTCGATATAGCCGGCCAGAATCTTTCCCTCGCGCATGCGCTCGAGGGTGTAGTCCCGGGTTCCGCCGATCGGCTCGATATGGTGGCGGGCTAGTTTTGCTGCGGGAGAAACGGAACCCAGGTGCGTCGTCACCAACAAAGCGGCCGCGACTGCGACACCGAGCGCGAGAAATCCCGGGCGTCCCGTGTCCGTTGATTCGATGAGATCGCGCAGACCTTCGGCGATCAACCAGTAGAGCCCCGGAAGCACGACAACCAGAAAGCGAAACTCGAAGCGCCCGCCGCCGATCGAAAACAAATAGGCGCAGTAGGCGAGTATGCTCGTCGCAAAGAAAGCGTGTGCGAAATCTCGGCTGCGGATCAGACCCAGCAGGATCAATGGCAGGTAGTAGCCGAGCTTGTAGTCGGCCTGGAAGGCGCCGAAGTAGTGTTGAGCCTGCTCCGGCCAGAATCCGTTGACCTTCGCATGAAACGTATTGGGCAACCACTCACCGTAGTAGCCATATCTCCAGAGGAAGTGCGAACCGACCAGCAATACCCAAGGCAATACCCAAATGCACAAGTCGCGCGAGCTGGCCCTGCCGCGAACGACATTCCCCAGAAAGAACAATCCGGCAACCAGTGTAAACAAGCCAGCTTCTGGCCGGGTCAAAGTCGCAATGGCGAAGATCAGAGAGGACAACCAAACGCGCTGAGAATCGCCCTGACGTTCTCGAATGAATTGAATTTGTGCCGCCAGGATCAGCAGCGTGAAAAATTGCGTCGCGAGGCCGCCGGTGGACCACGCGGTGAAACTGCGGGAGAGCGCAAGGGTGAAGAGAGGAAGCCAGACGAGTGGATTTAGCGCGCCCAGCCTGGCCGCAGAAAAGCGCCCCAGCAGCAACATGACCCCGACCCCACTCGCGATCCCAAGGGCGCAGGAAAGACCTTCAGGCGCGACTCCCAGGCGCATCCCCGCAGCCAACAGCACGACCCAGAGAAAATTCGTGTAACCCTCGACATATTCGCCCGGATTCCAGACCAGTCCGTGACCCGTTGCGAGATTGTTGGCGTAGCGAAAACTGATGAAGGCATCGTCAACGAGAAAGAAGTAGCGCTCGACGTTGTGTGCAAAGAGGGCGCACGTCGCGAGGGCCAGCACCGCGAGTGCAATCCATTGGGCTCGAGTGCCGCCGAGTGGGGCTGTGGTCGACTCGGAAGGTTCTTTCATCAACTCCATCACAGAGAACGAGTTTCGCATTGCCCGCCGCCCATCCGTCGACACTGTACCGGAGCTTTCCCCTGGCCCCACCAGCCCCCTCCGGCAGATCTGGCCCCCTGATGCCAACTTTCAGCGGCATTTCAGCGGCAATGTTTACGCAATTTCTCGAATCGAGATCAAATCTCCGTGCCCGACATCCGATGGACTCACTACCAGACGAGCCATTTGTAGCCAAAACCCGGAATGAGAGAATTGGCGTTGCCCGAAAACCAACAAAACTTTGCCCCTACACCACTGCGGTTGATCTACGAGCGCGCCCGGGCGGTCGATGGACTCGGTCAGTTGCGAGAGTGCATCGATATTCTGGAGAACCCGGACATCATCGTTTCAGAGGTGCTCGAATCGTTCCACGCTGTCGATCGTGCCTTCGAGCAGGGCGTGCTGCGCCCAGAAATTTTGTCCGCGCTCAGTGAAGAACACATCGAACAGGCCGAAGAGCCCGAGTGGTTCTACATGGGCCGAGATCTCAGCGTACTCGGCGACTCGTGTTCGTTCACCTGTCTGTCGAGCAACGTCGAACCCATTCCCCTCAATGACGCCCCTGCGAAGCAATTCACAGACGGCTTCGACTTCGTGGGGATTACTTGCAACGGGCTGGCGAGACCGGTCCTCGGCACAGTGCAATCCGAGACGGATACAAGCGCCTATCCCCTGTTGTTGCGTGCCCTGGTGGGACTTGCCGAGATGGCCCCAGCAATCCAACTCGAACGGCTGAAGCACCGATTCTTCAAGGGCGCCTTGCCGGAAGCCCCGAGCTTCGATCTACTTTTGGTGACCTGGTACCACGACGAGACAGAAGAGCGCACACCGATCTGTCAGTTCACTCGAGACATCGCAGAGTTGGTGAAGCGCACGATCCTCGAGCAGAGCGACTTCCCCGGCGGCGTCCTCAACGACATCGTATGCCTGGGCATGAACCCCGACCGGTTCGACGGCCGCATGCGGTTCGATTGGCGGGTTTGAGGGGGGGGGCAGGGCCTCCTGATTTCGGGGCTTTGGGGAGGAGGCTTGGGGGTTTGCTTCTACCTGGCTTGGTTGCCCGTTGGGCGGTTGGGGAAAAGGGCCGGTCTGGCTGAGCGGACGGGCTGGGCCTCGGCGAGAGGGCTGAGAGTTCTTAGCCAGGTGTTGCGGAGAGGTCGATTAGGCCGCGTCTGCGCCAGCCTTTGCTGAGGAGCCAGCTTGCTGCCTTGGCGACTCCTACTACTTCCTGAGTGGCTGCCTTCACTCGCAAGCTCTCAGAGCTTGCGCGCCAACCATCGAACTGGCTGCCCGAAGAGGCCTCGTCGATCT
>JADFNE010000068.1 GCA_022563535.1 Myxococcales bacterium | reverse complement strand
AACTGCTCGACAACATCGAGCGGTTGCGCACCGATCCGGCCATTCAAGCGCGAATCGCGGAGACGAGCCGCTACATGCAGAAGCAAGACGGGCGCATGACCGCGGCCAACAGTATCGACCGGCTCCTCACGTCGATGTCGTAGCGGGCGCGACAGAACCCAGTTCGTGCTGTTATCAAATCCGATCGTCAGTCGTTTACAGATTCCCTAGAAGCGCGACGATTGCAGGGTTGTTTCGGCGTCCTTCCACGCTGTCTCGAAACGCGCCAGTGCCGCCGCGGCCGCTTCGCTCTTGCCCTGGGCAGCGAGGCTTTCGGAGAGTCCGAAGAGCGCGTAGCCGTTATCTCGGTTCTTGCGAAGGTCCTGCCAGTAGACCACTTCGGCTTCTTCGGGCCGACCCGCTTCCATTAGCGCTGCACCGAGCAAATGTCGGACAGGGAAGTACCAGTCAGGCGGTTCGTTGTAGAGCAGGCCGTCTTCGAGCCGGACAGCGCGTTCGAGCTTGGCAATGCCCTTGCCGTAGCGTTCGCGCGCGATGTCGATCTCGCCCGAGAGGATCAGCTCCGCAATCGCCAACAGCTTGGGTGCACTGCCAAAGCCGATCAGATACTGATCGGGAATTGTCGCTATCAGTTCGCGCAGCTTGCGCAGTTCCTTTTTCGCTCGCCGACGATGGTCAGTATGGATCTGCGCAAGCCCGCGCGCGTAGTGCTGAACTCCGCGCATGAAGAGCGCGCCTTCGGCCGGTAGAGGCTCGGCCAACAGCTTGTTCCATTGACCGAAGCGCACCATCACGTACATCGGCTGGCTCATCCAGGTTTCGAACGAACCAAAGGTGTCGCCATCCATGGTTTCGGGAATTTTGCTCGCGACCACGCGTGCTGCAGTGAGGGCGGTTTGGCTGCGGCCCTGGAAAATTGCGGACCAGACCATGAAGTGCAGGTTGTGGGGATAGTAGTTGAGCGGGTACACGCCTTGAGCACGGCACTGGCTTATGTAGCTGGCGTCGGCTTCCGAGGCGAGACGGTTGGCTTCGAATGACTCTGCATAGCGGCCTACACGCATATAGATATGCGAGGGCATGTGGACGAGGTGGCCCGCACCCGGCATCAAGCCCCGCAACGCATCGGCGCTCGCTTCGCCGCGCTCTGGATGCACCGCTTCGACCGCGTGGATGTAGTAGTGCAACGCGCCCGGGTGCTTGCCGTCGCGCGCGATCGCGGCTTCGAGCAGCGCGAGGATTGTTTCGGTTCCGCGTTTCGGCACGCCATCGTTTCGCCAATAATCCCACGGTCGAAGGTTCATCAGTGATGCGGCGTAGAGCGTTTCGATATCAGCATCACCTGGGTGCTGTGCGTTGACATTCGCCATGCGGTCTGAGTATTTCAGATCCAATTCATGTCGCTGTTCCGACGCTACTGCCACATAGCGAGACGCGAGCGCCTCAATGAGTGCGCTCTCCTTTGCAGTGATGTCTTTGCGCAATGACATTGCATGCGTGCTCGCCCAATAGGCTTGTTTACTGACGTCGAGCTGCATTGGCAGATTGATATTGGGGCCGAGCACAAGCGCCCATCCCCAGTACGCCATCGCATTCCTCGGGTCGAGCCGCGCAGCCTCTTTGAAGGCTCGTAGCGCTTCGGAGTGATTGAACGCGTAGGTGAGTCGAAGGCCTTGATCGAAGAAGGCCTGTGATTCGGGGACACTGGTGGTTACCGCGAAGTGAAGTGAACCCAGTCCGGCGAGCTTCGGCGCAATGGGCCCGGTGGCGGTGGCGGGGTTTGCCGCGATCGCGCGGGGGTCGTGAATGTTCCCCGCAGCAGCGGGACTCGCCAGCAACAGTAGAAGAATCGATGCAATTGCGATCATCGAAGCAGTCGGGCGGAGATGCATGGCGGACTCCTGTCAATTCAAGGTGTGCTCGCTCCTAGACCAAGTAAGATACATCGCAAGTAGCCATGCGCGACGCGGAGGTATGAATGGAAGCAATGCTTTGGCTAAGTGGGGCAATGTCCCTCGCAGTGATTCGGATGTGGGAGACAAGCGCCACTGGAAAGTCATTGATTCGACGATTCGACATAGGATTCGACATAGATAGCGGCAGTGCCCGAAGTCGCGGCTTTCCACGAGAGCCTCGAGTGCAACTCCTAGCTATGCCTGTTTTACCGCGGCGGCCCATCCCCGGAATCCGCACCGCCACCGAAGAGAGGTTCGTATGAGCGTCGAGGCCGACCACTGGCGTCCCTGCAGCAGTTGCAAGAAGCCGATCGCGTTTTCTCAGGCTTACTGGACCTGCAACGTTTCCACCTGCAACCGCAAGCGCACGGCGTTGTTGTTCTGCTCCGTGTCGTGTTGGGACGCGCACCTGCCCATCATGCGCCATCGAGAGGCATGGGCCGAGGAGCAGCGTTCCCCCACCCGCGAGGTCTGGGCGCGGGAGCAGCAAGAGGCGTCGCGCCCCGTCGCGAAGCGTTCCGGGGTCCCTGCGGCCCCCGAGAATTCGAGCAAGAGTTCGGGGCGCGCGAGTCGTCGCACTCTCGTTCGTCCGCAAGCGCAGCGCGACCCCGCCAGCGACGACATCCCGCACGAGATCCTGATCGTTGCTTCCAAGCTCAAGGCTTACGTTCGCGCTCGCTCGGGCATGAACACTTCGGACGCCGTGATGGAGTCGTTGAGCGCGCACGTTCGCGCCCTCTGTGACGATGCCATCCGCGAGGCGCGACAGGCGGAGCGCAAGACAATCATGGACCGCGACTTCCCGAAGCCGCGACCCTCAGACCCTACGCGCTAGAGCCCGCCGCAGTTCGACCATCGCGACGGTATCCTGCTTGCAATAGACCCGAAGACTTTCGTAAATCTCGTTGCGAGCATCTTCGTTGTCCAACCCCCGGGCAATTTCGAACTGGCTTGCCGCGGCCATGCCGTCGCCGATCTCCATGTCCTCATAGCTGAGTTCGGGAACGAGTACTGGGAGCACGCTCTTGATGGAGAAGGAGCCGTGAAACTCAGGGTGGTAGTAGTGGCGCTGAATGATCGGGAGGAGGTCCCAGATTCGATCGAGCAACGCTGCGAGTTCGTCTGCGAGATCGGGCAGGCGTCCGGCCAAAGAATTGATCGTCGACTTTTCGTAGGAGGAATACACACAGATGCTCCCCCGCTTGCCGAGATCAACCAACAGGCGCTCGGCGAGTTCACGATGAGGATCATGGCCATCGATGTACATGTACTCGAGATGCTCGATGTCTCCAGCCTCGGTCTGTCGATGGATCGAATACTGAAACGGCACGGCGTCGAACGGTCGGGTCCCCGGAAAAATTGGGATCGCGGGCATGAAGGCTTCGAAATCCAGGTGGTGGACGGGGTATGAAATGTCAGCCAGCGCACCGGCCAGGCCGTCGGACGCCCAGTCTTTGCCGGTGATGACGGCCTTGCGGACCCGGGCCTGGGCTTCGTTCAAAGAAAAGTCGTCGGGGATCTTGGCGATCTCCATTACGCCTTTCTCTTCGAGTTGCTTCCGCTTCTTGGCGCTGATCCGGGGCAGATCGCGAATGGGGTGCTGAGCGAAATCGTAATCCCGGGTGCAGTGGGCATAGTAGGGGCAGGAATAGGGGATATGGCAATGTTCGCCGGGTTCGACCTGCGGTGGGTTTTCTTGGCTGACTACCTGCTGCAGTGAATTCACGAGCAGCTCGATCTCGTCGTGCATGGCGAGGGCTTCATCGGTGAGGTCGACGAAGCTGAAGAGCTGTTCGAGATCGAGATGCTTGCCGTCATAGACGTAGTCTCTGTTGAGCAACAAGAGCCCCGCCCGGCGCACACGAACCCCGGCTCCGCGCACAATCCAGAGCTGAATCGCCAAGTCGCGCAGATATACGTCCTTCTTTGTACTTGCGCCCTTCACTTCAATGAGGTCCCACTCGTCGCGGCCGGCTCGCTTCAGGACATCGATGCGGGCAAGGACGTTGTTGTGAACAAATGCGGGTTCGAAGAGCGCGGGGACGCCATTGCCTGCGAGTGCCTCTTCGGTCTGCTTGAGAGCGAGAGCGGTCTCGTAGTACGCGGCGTCGATCACCTGTCCGCCGGGATAGCGCTCCTGGGCAACCAGGCCGATTTGAGTCCCGCGATCAAAGATGAATTGCAGCACTTCGTCGGCAGGTGTGGCGAGTTCTCGCTCAAAGCAGTCGTTCCACAGCCTCAGCGTGCACTGGGCTCCAGACTGAACCCGGGATTTGGACAGGCGTCGGAAACTCGGGGGCATTGAACTGGCCTTTCGGTTGATCTCCATAGCACAATCGCAAAGCAGTGTAGTGGGTCGTTGGATGCGGGGGCAGGGGGCAGCTTGAAAGCGAGGCCAGGCGGGCTTCTCCCGCTCCAGGGATTCTCCGAATGACGGCTCCCGCAAATCATTGAGCAGGCCCTACGCAAACTCAAGTCGAGCGCACGGTTGTACCGATCCCCCTGTTTGATCCATTGAGTCGTTCCCCATTTCGCCGGTGCGTGGTACCCGGCGCGACGATGACCCGAGAGAGTTCATGAGAAATCCCCTCCGCAGACGAAAGCAAGGCAAGAGCAAAGGCGAGGAGGGTTATGGGGAGGGCAAGGTAACCATCGACTTCGGAGACGATGTCTTGATCGACGAAGAGGCGATGGTCGAGCAGCTCCTGAAGGCGCTGTCCGCCCCCGACTATCGGCCCCCGACACTGCCCGCGGTAGCCGTAGATCTGATGAGTCTCTCCCAGCAGCCCGATGTCGACTTCGACGACGTGGTCGTACTGCTAGAGCAAGACAGCATGATCGCCGGCCGCATCATCAAAATGGTTCAGTCGCCAATTTATGCGGGTGCGTCGCAACTCACGTCGCTTCGCGACGCGCTTGTTCGACTCGGACTCAAGACGCTGCGCGATGTTGTAATGCAGATCGCGATGAACATGAAGGTGTTCCGCTCCCCCGACTATGCGGACACGATGGACCTGATCCGGCGGCACTGCACGATGACCGCGCATCTCTCGAAGGTCGTGTCCAAGTACAGCCCGATGGATGGAGACTATGCCTTTCTGGCAGGGCTGCTACACGATGCGGGCATCGCCGGCACCTTGCTGGCATTGTCGGACAACAAGGGCAAGCGCAAGACGCCCCCCGACCTGATCGCAATCTGGCCGGCGGTAGACCGGGTCCACACTCGGGCGGCGGAGTTGATGGCGGATCATTGGAACCTGCCCCCCGACATCAAGCTGGTCATGCGCAACCATCACCAGGTCATCCTCGAAGGTCACGCCCATCCGCTGGCGGCGACCGTTTGTCTGGCAGACGATCTTGCACACTCTCTCGGCTTCGGGGTGATCCCGAAGGCCGACGCCAAGGTAGAGGCGATGACGGAACTCGAGCGGGACTGTGTTCGGAGTCATACGTCGGTGGATCGAAGCACGCCCAAGACGCTCGAACACGCGAAGACGGCACTGCAACTCACCGACCCAGAGATGGAGTTGATCCAGAGCGACGCGGAAGAGGTCGTGCGGAACTTCTCCTGATTATTGCGCTGGCGATCGATCGGGCAGATTAATCTTTACTCTGCTGGCGCAGCTAGCCCCGCAGTGCGCGGACTCGCTCGATGAGCTCGTGTTGTGAACTCACATTCCACTTCCGGTAGATCGACTTCAAGTGATTGCGAATCGTACTGGGTGTCACGCCGAGATGCTCGGATATGTTCGCTACCCGCCTGCCGCTGGCGAGGTGGGTGAGCACCTCATACTCGCGTGGGGTGAGATTTACAAAATCGGGATGGGCGGCGGGCAGAGGTTGAGAATCCGGCAATGCGGCAGTTAGATTCATTGAGCGCAGTTCGTTGTACATCCGGGTCAGGGTCATCTGGATGGCAATGAATGAATCGGCGGTGTGGAGTTGACTGTCTTCCACTTGCGCAACATCCATGATAATGGCAGCGATGCCGGTGGAATTGCCGTTTCCGTCGGAGAGCAGGGCCGGCGAAACGAGGACTGGAAATGAGGAACCGTCGTCGCGCTGGATGGTGGTCATGCGGGTGTTGGGATTGCCTGCAACGACCTCCGCGAGTGATCTCCGGACCTGTTCGCGTTCGCTCTCGGGAACGAAATCAATGAGATTACGACCGATTGCCTCTTCGGGCGTACAGTCCAGCCATTTCGCTAGACAGCGATTCGCGAGAAGGAATGTCCCTTCCAGGTCCCAGATGCCAAAGCCGCTGTGCAGCATGTCCAGAACGCTATTCAGGTCTGTGAAGTTCCGAGAGCTATCTCGAGTCATCTGAGGCGATTACAGCAAAAACGAGTCTTCCTCACACCAGTGGAACACCGGAATGAGTCGATTAGTTGGTGGCGGCGCGTAATTAGAATATGCCAGGCGCAATTCAAAACAAAACCTGATTCATTCCGGCTATTCACACAAGCCATTTTGTCGGTATTGCCAAATCATGGCGTTCTAGCCCGGCCCCAGGTTTTGCTTCGTCTCCATACTACTGACTACGGGGGCTCCGATTGTGACTGGGGCAAAGCATGTATTTTGGTGATCACACCGTGCGCGGAGTCAACGCGACATTTCGGAAGCCCGATGAAAGGGACTCTACCCGCTCTGAAACCGAGACGAGGAGTCCTTCATGAGCAGCGAAGCCGCCGAACCTAGAATCATCGTCATCGACGACAACGAGGCTATTCAGGCAGATTTCAAGACGATCTTGGATGCAAGGCTCATCTTGGAGAGCAAAAAATCGATCACAGACGACGCTCTCAACGATCTCGAAGAGGAGCTCTTTGGCGCAGCTGACAAACATGGCGACGCAAGCGAAGACGACTTTGCAGGATTCGAAATCGAAACGGCCTCCCAGGGACAAGAGGGTTACGAAAAGGTCAAGGCCGCCATCGAGGCCGGCACTCCCTTCTCCCTGGCGTTCGTCGATATGCGTATGCCACCGGGATGGGACGGCCTGATCACGGCCGAACACCTCTTGCAGGCCGACCCCGGTCTAGAGATCGTCATTTGTAGTGCCTACTCGGACTATTCATGGTCCGAGATCGACAAGCGCCTGGGCTTCACCGATCAATTCATGATGATCAAAAAGCCCTTCGACACAGATGCTGTAAGGCAGATGGCCACCAATCTGACGAGGAGGTGGGGCGTTCGCAGGCAGGCCAGGGTAAAAGAGGGCGAACTCGAAAAACAGGTCTTGAATCGAACGCGAGAGATCGAGTCGATCCGCCTGGCTGCAGAGAAGGCAGATAGCGCCAAGGCGGAGTTCCTGGCCAACGTGAATCACGAAGTGCGCACGCCCATGACGGTGATCCTGGGTTACGCGGAGTTGCTGCTGTCCAATGATGGCATGAACCTCGAGGTCGCAGAGCGAATCGAGGGGCTGGAGATGATCCGACGCAACAGCGAAAAGCTTCTGGAACTGATCCACGAATTCGTGGACCTGACCAAGATCGAGGGCGGGAGGCTGTTCCTCGATGCGGTCTCCTTCTCGCCCAAGAGTCTGGCCGCGGAGATGCACTCCCTGATGAAGGTTCACTCGGAAGAAAAGGAGCTGCCGCTACGATTCGATATTGCTGACGATCTTCCCGACACGATCATTTCCGATCCTCATCGAATCCGGCAGATCCTCTCCATCTTGGTCGGCAACGCGATTCGGTTTACCTCAAAGGGCGAGGTCGCAGTTCGTGTAGAACCGTTTGATGACGAGTCGGGCAGGCCATGCATTGCCTTTGAAATCAGCGACACCGGGATCGGAATCTCACCGTCGCATATCCAAAGACTCTTCGAGCCCTTCTCCAACGAAACAGCCGCGACCCTCGGCCGATTTGGCGGGACGGGACTCGGCGTCTCACTGTCGAGAAAGTTGGCACAACTGCTGGGCGGAGACGTTACCGTCGAGAGCCAACTCGACCGCGGGACCCGCTTCAGGGTCTGGCTGCCCACGAGACTTCCCGCGAGAGACGCGTTTGAGTCGACGAGTCAAACGAAAGCAATGGCGACTGGACCGATTCCGACGATCGATTGTCGCATGCTCCTCGTCGAGGACACCCGCAACATACAGGTGTTGATCGCGATGGTGCTGAGGAAGTCCGGAGCCACGGTGGACCTCGCCAACGATGGTGCCCAAGCCATCGAAAAAGTTCACAACGCCGCCGCGATCGACGAGCCCTATGACGTAATCCTGATGGATATGAAGATGCCAGTGATGGATGGCTTCGAAGCCGCCCGAAGGCTCCGGGCCGAGGGCTATAAAGGCCCCATCTTCGCCGTGACGGCCTGGGCCGGGGGAGAAGACGAGCAGCGCTGCCTGGAGGCTGGCTGTGATGCCTACTTCACGAAGCCGCTGGATCGCCATCGCCTGATTCACGCAATCAGTGCCTGCATCACCAGTGACCCCGAGAAACCCTCGGACGAGTAACAGCGCCGACGGCATCGACATTTTCAAGACGAAAGCAACGACATGGCTAGCGTGCGGTGTTTGGAAATACATGAGAGAGTTTGCCGTTACGCTGAAGTACTAGCAGACGGCTAGCGTCTAGTCCGAATCGTCTTGCGATTTGCCCAGTTGGCCGGGCAGGACTTTGGGCAATTCGAGGATGAAGGTTGCGCCGCAGCCCCGCCCGTCGCTTCGGACCGTCAGCGAACCTCGCATCTCCATGGCGCTGGTGGCGCAGCTGTGAAGGCCAAAGCCATGTCCTGTCTTCTTGGTCGTGAAGCCATGGCTAAAGATTCGGGTCAGGTTCTCGGCTTCGATGCCCGGACCGTTGTCTTCGAGTTCGATGCGGATCTTATCCTCAGTGGTCTGCAAGCGAATTGTCAGGACCTTGTCGTCTTGCTCGACTTCGTCAAACGCCTGTTGGGCGTTGCGAAACATATTGACGAGGATCTGAAGCACACGGTGTCGGTCCAGGATCATGTCCGGCATGGGTTCGAACTCGCGCACAATCTCGACCTTAGATTGGCCGAGGCCCTCACGATTGATACGAATCGCCTCTTCGATGATCCCTGATGGGGACGCGGTTTCGGTTACGGCCGACGAGCGGGCGAAGTCCTGTTGAGTCGCGACAATGTCATTGATGTGATTGACGGACTTCTGAACATTGTCGAGTTCTTCGACCATTCGCTTATTTTCGTTTTCGAGGGATTGGCCCAGGCGGGTGAGGTAGGGGAAAATCTTCTGACCCTTGGGATGTTCTGCGACAAAGCGCGCGGGATCGTCGGAGTGTTCGTTTGCCAGGGCCATGACCCGAGTCAGTCCACTCACCTTCGAGTTGTGGACCTTCTCGCGCAGTAGCTCGATTCCGACGTTCACGCTGTTGAGCACGTTTCCGACATTGTGAAGTACGCCGGTGGCAACCTCCGCCATGCCGGCCTCCCGCGACGCCTCGACGAGCTGCCGATGGAGTTCCTCGCGTTCCTTCTGCGCGTTCTCGCGCTCTTCCATCTCATCTTCGAGTTGCTGATTGATGCCCAACAAGGAGCTGTTGCTGTCCCGCAGCTCAATTGTGCGCAAATGGATCTCGGTCTCGAGATTGTTTCTGTGCTCCTCGAGCTGGCGATCGCGCGTTTCAATTCGTTCGAGCATCTCATTGAGAGCGACGGTCAGGTCACCGAGTTCATCGTTGCTTTTCTGGCTGGCTCGCAGAGAGTACACGTCGTCGGACGTGACCTTGCGCGCAACATCGACCAGGTGCAGGATGGGATCGACAAGAAAGCGTTGCAGTGGGGTGGCCATGAGCAGGCTTGCCAGCAGCGCGAACACGAAGATTACTCCCGAGATATAGAACCGATCGACAAGGTGCTGACGCAAATCGTCCAATCGGCGATGTACCACCAGACTCCCCACGATCTCTCCGTCGAGCTCTACTGACTGAAAGATCCGCAGTTCATCTCGCCCGTAGCTGGTCTCTGGCATGGAGGGTCGAGGGGTTTCGCATTCGTCCGGGGTGTCGGCCGGGTACTTTGCCAACAGTATGTTGGAGGAGGAAAAGAGGCATGCCACACGGACCTCCTGCTGGGCCTCCAGTGCGCTCAAGATCCGTTCCGCACCGTCGGCGTCCTCGAACAACAATGTTGCAGCGCTGTTGTGGCGGATGACCGAGGCCACGGCCGCTACTTGTTGAGACAGGGCCTCTCGATTCTTGAGCGTGTCATAACTCAAGAAACAAATGCAGACCAGGAGCACACTCGTACCGGAAAGGAAGACGAAGGATCGCGTGAGCTTCCCTCTGATGGATGTCCTTTTGCGGCCACGAAGGAGCTTCATCGTGCAGCCCCCCCGCCCTTGAGCACTTCAGTCGCTAGAGCGAGAAGTCTCGAGTCAACCGACAGCTCCGCTCTATTCACCATTGCCAAGTTGATACGGAATCGGACCTTTCCGCGATCGATGACCAACTCGATCCCGCCGCCCGCCGAAAGAAAGCCAGAATGGTCTGCGACGGTCAGGATCCCTTTCGCTGGCAGGTCGGCGAGGAGCACTTCCACATGCTGCTTTTCAGACGAGCTGATGAAGAGCAGGTCACAAGAGCTGAGGTCGTCAACGTCGACTTCTCGAACCTGGATATTTTTGCCCCGGACCGTGCGTCCTTTGACCGATGCGGCCAACATGGACCCGAAGGGGTTGTCTCCGTGAATGCAGAGATGGATCGACTTTCGTTCCGCACCCGAACTCGCTTTGGGCCAGTCGATGAACTTGGTGAAGTTGTAAAGGAATGCGGCTTTGACCTTGTACTCGGTACTCAGCTCCGATGATGCGAGCCCTGCGTTTCCGGTGACGAGTAAGATTGTGAGCGCAAGAAGGCCCATACGTCGCACAAAACTGAGCGTCGATGGTACAGAGCCAATACGCAAGCTGTCGAAGTTCGCGTCGCCGAGACTGTTTTCAACGTCCACGCCCGAGTTCCCCTCTGACTTCAACTAGATGTATCGGCATGGTCGAGGCACAACTTTCAACTCGACTGCGGACTCTTGAATTGAGCGTAGCTTCGAGCGGAGTTCTCATAATGATAGGATAGAGAAAATCAAGACTGGTCCTGTGGGGTAACGCATCTATGCATCTCCGAAGCGAAACTTTCTCGCATCGTTTACGCGCTACACGGCTCGAGTTTGCTTCCGTCTTTGGTCTCATCCGTATTTGTACTGAGTACCCATAGAGTTGCCTACCGAGATGTTCTTTCTCGCCCACGCCGGGACTTCAGTCCCCCCCACTGGTGCGACGATAGTCTGAGGGATGTCTCCCGAATCGGTGGAGCATCGGAGTCGCGCCACCTGTCGAAGGCCGTGGAGTCGTGAATCACGTGAGCCAATCGAATACGATGAACCGTCGCATCCTCGTAATTGATGACAACGAATCGATTCAGGCAGACTTTCGAAAAATTTTGGGACCGAGCGAAGAGCAGGGCGGAGAACTCGATGCGATGGAGGCCGAGTTCTTCGGCGAGACTGACGCCAAGAAAATCAGGAACTATTTCGATGTAGATGCTGCGCACCAGGGCAGGGAGGGACTCGAGTGCGTTCAGCGCTCGATTGAAGAAGAACGTCCCTATTGCGTGGCCTTCGTCGACATGCGAATGCCGCCGGGTTGGGATGGAATGGAGACGATCCCGCATCTCTGGAAGGCCGACCCACGACTTCAAATCGTGATCTGCACCGCCCACTCGGATCACTCATGGGATGAAGTGGCGGAGAAGCTGGGCGAAACCGACTCACTCCTCATTCTCAAGAAGCCGTTCGATCCGGCCGAGGTGCGGCAGATCGCCTGCGCGATGACCGAAAAGTGGAAGGCACATCGCAAGGCCGACATCCAGATCGCGGTGCTGAATGGCATGGTGAATGAGCGCACCGAGCAAATTCAAGCAGCCAGCCGAGAGCTCGAACGCACGAATCGTGAACTCGAACTGGCGCGGGCAGCCGCGGACGGGTCAAATCGGGCAAAGAGCGAGTTCCTGGCAAACATGAGTCACGAGATTCGTACCCCCATGACGGCGATCCTCGGGTATACAGAGCTGATCGCGGACAACACAGGAAACGGTCTCGATCCTTCGGAGCACGGCGACGCACTGCAGATCATCCTGGAAAACGGTCGGCATCTCCTCGACCTCATCAACGAGATTCTCGATCTGTCCAAGATCGAATCCGGCCAGCTTGAACTCGACATGGGCGCTGTTTCTCCCGCGCATCTTGCAAGCGAAGTCGCCGACCTGATGCGCGTTCGCACTGATGCGAAGGCACTCAGCCTGGAACTAGTGGTCGACCCCGGTGTGCCGGATGCGATCTGGAGCGATGGTCATCGGATACGGCAGATTCTGATCAACCTCATCGGCAACGCGATCAAGTTCACCGATTCGGGCGGAATCTCAATTCAACTCTCGGCGACCGAAGTGGCGGGCGAAGCAAGCTTGTTGATCGCGATTCGAGATTCCGGAATCGGAATTACCGAGCAGCAAGCCGACAAAATATTCGAGCCCTACGTGCAGGCAGACAGGTCGACCACGCGACGTTTTGGTGGGACGGGTTTGGGACTTCCGCTGAGTCTTCGCATCGCCGAGCTGCTCGGAGGCGACATTACTCTCGAGAGCGAAGATGGTCGCGGGAGCACCTTCACCCTCGTATTTCCGATCGTTGCTCCTCCGGAGGGAGAGCTCCCCGATGCGCTGTCCGCCACGGAAGCTGCCGAGACCTTCGCTTGTGCGGAGACTGACCCCAGCCAGAGCCCCACCGCACTTCCGACGCATCTGAACTGCAAGATCCTGCTCGCCGAAGACACGCCGACGAACCAGATGTTGATCAAGAGGATCATGGTCATGGCGGGTGCCGATGTTGAAGTCGCAGAGAATGGTCAAATCGCCGTAGACATGGCGATACAGGCCAGGGATTCGGGCACACCTTTCGACCTCGTGCTGATGGACATGCAGATGCCTGTCCTCGACGGATACCAGGCGACCCAGACGCTCCGCGATCTGGAATTTGATCTGCCCATCATCGCGCTCACGGCCTACGCCATGTCGGGGGAGCGGGATAAGTGCCTGGCAGCCGGCTGCGATGACTACGCTACGAAGCCCATCGATCGCCCGAAGCTCCTCGACATGATCGCAGGCTATCTCGCTGGATCTGGGAAGCTCGAGGAGTAGCAGGTCCCGGTTAGGAGTCGCTCTCGTCGTCGGCTGCGCCCTCGCCGATTACCAGCGGGAGGCGAACGATGAACGTGGTTCCAGCCGGGCTGGATTCACATTCAAGCGTTCCCTGGTGTTTCTCGACCACCACCGATCGTGCAATGGCGAGGCCTTGACCGGTTCCCTTGTTGACTTCCTTGGTCGTGAAGAAGGGGTCGAAGATCTTGTCACGAATCTCTTCCGGAATTCCGGCGCCGGTGTCGGAGATTCGGATCACCGCCCATTCGCCGTCTTTTTGAGTGGAGATTCGGATCAAGCCCGTCCGGTCTGGATTGTCAGCGATCGCCTCTTCGATGCCATGGGCGGCGTTGACCACCATGTTGAGGACCACCTGGCCGATCTCGTCCGACATACAGGGAACTGGGGGTAGGTCCTCCTGCAGATCGAGTTCGAGCTCCGCAGCGTATTTCCACTCGTTCCTTGCAATGGTAGTGGTCGATTCGATGATGCGATTGATGTCGACGAGAGCCCGATCCTTTTGCCCCGGATGCGAGAATTCCTTCATGGCGGTTACGATGGTCGTAATGCGTTTGACGCCGGTCATGGCCTGCGCGGCTGCGCTGGGCATCTCTTCCAGCAAGAATTCGAGGTCGATTTCCTCTTCTGCATCATTGATTTTGGCGAGGAGTTCAGTGGAAAAATTTTCGGCCTTGGCTACCGCTGCCAGATTTTGATACTCGCCGATCAGCTGCAGAAGTCCGCCGATCGATTCAGCGAGATAGGAAATGTTGTCGGTGACATATTGCGTGGGCGTATTGATCTCATGCGCTACACCCGCCGCCAGCCGACCGATCGATTCGAGTTTCTGGGTCTGGAGTTTTTCGGACTCGGCCGCAAGGAGTTTGTCCGTCGCTTTGGTGATCAACGCTTCGAGTCGCTTGTTTTCAGTATTGGCTCGGCGTATGAGCTGCCACTTCGCGGTGAGGGCAGATGCGAGCTGCTTCAACTCGATCGGATCGAACGGCTTCTTGAGTACCAGCAGACGATCGGGATGCCCGAGGGTGCTGAAGATCTCGCTCCATGAGCTGTCGGAATAAGCGGTGCAGATGACCACCTGAATTTCGGGATCGTGTTCCCACATATGCTGAATGGTCGTGAAACCGTCCCAGCCCGGGGGCATGCGCATGTCGACGAAAGCGAGTGCGTACGGATTGCCCGCAAGGTACGCATCCCTGACCATCTGAAATCCAGCTTCACCTTGTTCGGCAGAGTCGATCTCGTAGTTCTCAGTCACCACTCGTTCATCGGTATCGCCGAAGAGCTCCGACTCGAGATCGTCGAGATCCTCGTCGGTCTCGGTGCCCCCGAGGACTCGACGATAGTCTTCGTGAATCGCGAGAGTGTCATCAATGATGATGATCCGCAGATTCGAATGTTCGTTTTCTTGAGACAAGTCTGTACGTCCAACGAGAAGGGTTGATGGCTGTGACACTGGACTTCTGTAGATATCGGGTGGTTGGAATTGGACCTCAAGCGCAATTGGTCAAGAACAAGAACTTCTCGATTTCTTTGCACGGCGTGCGAGGTTCTCCGATATTTTGGCATTTCGCCATCGAGTAGCTAGAGTAAATACTCTGTATGCCATTACGGTCTATTCCCGATGAGCCGTCCATGCTCATCACGCCTCCTCATGGCCGACAAAAATCAAAATGTTCCTGAAACATCCGGTGCCTAATGCTGGCGAACAAGCAAACCGATTCAAGTGAACGATCAACACGGCTGAGTCCGAAGCTGGTATTTCGGATTGCCGAGTGTGATGTTCATAGCATGGAGAGACCAACTTTCGTGTCGGACGATGCTTTGAAGTCAGACCAGGATCCCATCCCGTCGGACGACCCCTTCGAGGTCGAACCCGAAGTCACTCTGAGTATGTTCAAATCGATCTGGAAGAACTCGCCCAACGAGATTTCGATCCTAGACAGCGATGGTGTCATCCTGGACGTGAATCGGTTGGTTGGCCGCTCGCGTGAGGATGCGATCGGGCATGACAGCACTGAGTTCATGTCGCCAGATCAACGAGAGGTTTTTCGCCAGGCCATCGCCGAGGTCAAGAAAACAGGTAGCGCCAAGGTGGTCGAGAGCAGCCAGGAGATCGATGGCGCTCAGATCTGGTTCGATACCACATACCTCCCGGTAATGATGCGAGGAAAGCTCGCCTTTTTGATCAGTATCCGGAGAAACCGCACTCCGCAAAGACGCGCCGAGCAGCAATTGGTCGAAGCCACCAAAGCGGCAGGCGCCGCAGAGGTAGCTTCGGGCGCGCTGCATAACGTGGGAAACATTCTGACGAGTATCCGTGTCGCCGCTTCAGAGCTGCACCAGCGCACCGCCAGGTCGAAGCACGATACGCTCAAAAAGGTAGTGGATCTGTTGGACGAAAATTCGGACGACCTCTCCAGCTTCTTCGCGCCGGGGGAGTTGGGGGCCAAGATTCCAGGTCTCCTGGCAGCGCTGGCCAGAAAGATGGACGACGAGCAAGAGGCCCAGATGACCTGCATCGCGCGGTTGGAGGGGTTCTTGAATCACGTGACAGAGGTGATTCGCGCCCAGCAGATTACTTCCAAGGCGGCACCGATCAATTACAGGATCCCCGTCAAAGATCTCTTCGTAGATGCCCTCGCGATCTGCTCCGCATCCCATCCGGTCTCGGATGGAGAGTTGAGCGAAGACTACGCCGATATCTTTTCAATGGTTGGAGATCCCAACAAGATTCTGCAGATCCTGGTGAACCTGATCGGCAATGCGCGCGACTCGATGGGCGAGTGCAAGGATCGGCCCGGACATTTGAGACTGGCGATTCGAGAACTCCCCGAAGATCGCATCGCGTTCAGCGTGGTGGACAATGGCAAAGGCATCGACGAGCAGCAGATCGAGTTGATCTTTCAACACGGCTATACGACCAAAACAGACGGCCATGGCTTTGGACTTCATAGCTGCGCGACTGCGGCCAAAGAGATGGACGGCTCGATCCAGGTCAGCAGTGAAGGTGTCGACAGGGGAGCGACGTTTTCGCTCATCCTCCCGCGCTCGGGGTCGGAAGACGCGACCGAATGATCAGTTGTCGCCGGCCCGCGGGTTGGCGCGCTCGTTTTCTTCCAGTCGAATGGGGACCTCGTCCGGGTGGAGCAACCAGTGCGTGCGGTCTCGGTAGTAGTCCAGCAGCCGGGCATCCTCTGCCGCGCTCATGCTGCGGGCCCAGATGATTTCGGCGTCGTCGATCCTCGCATCGTTGTAGACCCATTCGGCGTGGGGGTCGTGTGCATGGCCGTTGTCGTACTTCACCAGGATCAGATCGCGACCCGGCTGTCCATTCAGCTGCCGTTCAATTCGGTCTCGCTCTCGGGCCCACTCGGGCACTTCCAGAAAACTCGGCCATTGCGCAAGGCAGAGCCCAATGTGTGTCACCCAAATGATGCGCAGAAGCCTTCGTCCCGACAGCAAGCTGCGCCTTTGCCAACAATTCAGGGTTCGGGCCGACTGCAGCAACAGAAGCACAAACAGGCACAATCCCGGGGCAATGTAGTGAGCGGTGTAGATCCAGGAGACCTGGGCGATGCCGACGAGGAGGAGCGACGAAGCGATAATGACCAGGGCCAGCTTTCTTCGGCTGCGCCAGAGGGTCATGGGTAGAAATAGAAGAAGGACTGCGATAGGAGTGGCCGTGTAGTGGGATGCCAGATGCCTGGCCTTGAGGGCGAGGATGGTGGCGAAGCCGCTGGGAGTCTGGGCGACGGTGTACGCCTCGGCGGCCCAGCCATTCCAGAAGTCCCGCAGGGTCTGGTGGCGATGCTGCACGGGGGTGCTGCGGTCCTGCCACAGGAGAGATGGCGTTGCGGCGTAGGTTTCTTCGTGGATTTGGTATGGAAACTTCAAGCAGTCGCCGGTCAGGCGGAAGTTGTAGAAGAGCATCAGCGCGGCTCCGGCGATACAGACGCCGGCGATCGAACTCATGAGTTTGGCTGAAGTGCGAAGCTTACGTTGCGCAGCGTCGCCGCGGCCTGGCCGGTTCTGCCACAGGAGCCACAAGCACGCGGGGGCGCTGATCAGCAGTCCCTCAAAGGGTCTGGTTGCGGCGAGCAGAACCAGACCGAAAGCGAAGATCAAAGCGTTGCGTTGCGGCTGTGTTCCCAAAAGGCGCGGCAGAGCACCGTAGACCAACGCGCCCGCGGTTGCGGCAAGGGCGCCACCCCAATAGCCGTGCCCCCAACCTCCGACAATGTAGGGATGCGCCGCGGTCAGCAGGCCTCCGAGCAGAGCCCAACGCCGGGGCAGCCAACCCTGCAACATCCACACGACTGCGCCGCAAGCGGCCGCAACGGAGATCCACGCGCCGACGATCGGGTGACCGGTGATGGATTGACCGAGCGCCAGCACGAGGCCCTGGGCCGGCAGATACTTTGATGCGTAGACGGGTTGCCAAATGATGTGGATGCTCTCGAAGTGTACCCACATGGGATGGGGAGGATTGGACAACCGTCCATTTGCAAACGTGTCAGCCGCGAGCAGATAGCTGAACTCGTCATGCACCGCCGGCAATGGCGCGACCCACAGCGCTCCAACAATACAGAGCAACACGGCCAGAGTGGATACCAGCGCAATGGCGAGATGGGGTCGCGCGGCGATTCGATCGAAGGCTCGCGATGACACGGGCAATGCGACAAGACTTCCCTGGCTATTGGCTGGGCGAAATGATACCGCGCGCCGGGCCGGAGCACCCCACGCGCAGTCTACCGAAGGGTTCGGAGCTGTCCGCTGGCGTATTGGATCACGGGACGGTAGTTGTCGTCGTAGACAATCAGCCGCTTCACACCGTCATCGCCGACTCGCTTGATCATGTCATTGGCGACTACGCGCTTTTCTACGGTATCGAGTCGGTGCCAATCGACATGCACCCTACCCACCATCAGCGGTCCACTGCCCTCGCCGTCCCGGTATGCAGAAGAGAGATACTTGGACACCTTTACGAGCTGAGGCCGGTCCAGGTCCTGAATGGCCTGCTCACCCGACCCAAAAAAAACAAACGCAAAAATCCCTACGACAAGCAATCCAATCATTCCGGCTGCCCTTGCGATCCGCTCGTGATTCCATTCCGAAGATTTCTCTTCAATCATGGTATGGGGAGGGATCACCGCCTCAGTGGCCCGGTGCGCTACTTCGACCGCATCCAGTAGTTCCTGGCTTGCCGTCGCGGCGTAGCTCGAGTCGGGTTTGCTTTTGCGGACGCGCATGGCATTGCGACTCTGTTCCGCGAGCGACGCGTAGAGGTACTTCGTGCGGGTCTCCGAGAGCGCGCACGCGTCTTCATATTCTCCTGCGGCAATCTTGGCCCGGGTAGCTTCTTTGAACAGTTTGTCCAGTTCGTTGATCCAGCGCTTGTCGAGGAGCTCTGGTGTGAGCCCGAGTTCAGTCAGCGGCTCGTCAATGATTGGGAGAATGCGAAGCATCAGTCCGATGGCGACGGCGTTGGTAATCAGGCCGCTCTGCTCGTCCGGAGGTTCATGGGAGAAGGCCTCCGACTCCATCGCCTCCAGATCTGAGGTTTCGAGGTTGAGTGCGATCGACTCGGCTGAACTGGAACCGAGCTGGACTCCAGCGAGTCTACGTCGAAACGCATCGACGATCTGTCGGAGACCCTCTGAGTCGGAGATTCCACTCTCCTCGGCGGTTGCACCTAGCTCGGTCGAGGCCGCCGAGTCCGCCGTAAGCGCGGCCCCCAGACTCTCGTCGGATTGCCTGATCTCCTGCTCGCGGATCAACATCAGATTTCGCAGCTGGGTGTTATACGAAACAATCGCGCGCACGATGTTCGGTGCAAAGCGATTGATCCCCAGGCGAGTCTTCAGGTCCCGCGCCTCTTGTCGAACGATGGAGGGATCGGGTGACCCTCCCAGCAGGGATGCCGCCTGATGAAATTCGAGTTCGGCGTCGCGAATGTCGCCCGGAAATCCGTTCTCGATTCGCTCACAGAAAGCAGTGATCGTCGGGGACAGCCGAGCGGGATCTCGAGAGATGCAAGTCACCCCCCCCCGTTGCTCGCTGCACAGCAGGGTCAAGAGGTACTCGATACACCACAGACGCGGGCCAACGGGGTTCGTACCCTCCACCATCAGATCCAGCAGGTAGATGACCTCTTTTGGATAGAAGGCCACGACAGCGGGCATCGTCGATCGCAGTTGTGACATGGGAGTTTGATCCACATAGGCGCGCAGCTGATTAGACCGGTCGTCGAGGGCTGCATCGACGCTATCGAGCGCTGCGAACCATTTCGGGTCGTCATCATTTTTGACCTGGTTGCCGAGTTCTACGAGTTCTTCGATCCTCAAGCGCAGTTCGCGCGCGCTCACGATGCTCGCCTCGCTCTGCAAGTCGAAGCAGGTCGACATGAGCCCTCGCTCGGCGGAACGCAAGCGGGCGAGTCGCAGAATCCTGAGCCTTGCGTCCGGTCGCTGCCCCTGTGCGAAGGTGCTGGTTGTAGGATTCGGAGTGCCGGATATCTGCTGCAATTTGTTCATTCCACTATCGTGAGGTCGTTCTCGATCATCAGGATGTCGAGCATCGCGTCTGTTGGATCGATGTCACCGGTCGCAACGGCTTGAAAATTTGCCCGGGGAACCCCGTCCTGGCTCAAGGCCTGAACGCTGTAGGTGTAGATTGGCGCCTTGATGGTTTGCGAATCGAGCAGCACCCCGCCCAGGATGCTGAAGCCGATCTCTTCGAAGGTGTCGCCATATTCGCCGTTGGCTCCGGCATAGATGTGTTGGGCCGCAAAGATGGCTCGGAGATTCAAGATCGCTTCACTGCGCTTCGAGCGATAGGCGTACTTCTTCACGCTTGGAATCGTAATGGCCGCGAGGACGGCGATCATTGCCACGACGATTGTCAGCTCCACAAGAGTGAAGCCACTTCGTGCCCGGTTGCGGCATATGAATCGTGCCGGTTTGCGCACAGTCATCAGTTCGAGGCTCCGATGGTTTCCCGTTCCGTTCGTCGTGAATCATTGTGAACACAGCGGATCTACGAGGGCATCGACGCCGAGAGCAAGCGACTTGAGTCTGTCCTGCAGCGGGAGGAAGACTCGGCTTTCCCTCTCCCCGGAAACCATGAGTCCGACTTCCTTTTTGACCCAAGGTGAGGACAGACCCGTGGTTTTTGAGTCAACAAGACACGTCAGTTGCCGATTGCTGAGGGGCGCCGAGGTCGGGCAGGGGCCAGATCGATCAAGAGGCAATCTGTACGTCGTCGAACCAACTTGGACAATGGACGGTTTTTGCTAAGAGACAGTTTTTGGTTCATTCCTAGGCCGCCTTGCTGGCCAGGTACTCCCTCCTCCGGTTGCGCATCGTTCGTTTTTTGATCTTTTCACGCTCGGTGATGATCCTGTACTTCCGCCCGAAGTAGACATCGGCGGGTGTCACGTTGTCGAGAGCTTCGTGGTATCGCTCGTTGTTGTA
>JADFNE010000067.1 GCA_022563535.1 Myxococcales bacterium | reverse complement strand
CCTCGGGGTGAGATTCCTGGGGGCGACTCGACCCCACCTCAAGCTGGTAACGGGTGTTGGTCAAACACGAAAAGGCCGGGAGCATTGCGCTCCCGGCCTCTCGTCTCGACTCTTGAGTCAATTTGCTGCTGTCGGCTTGACCTACTTGCCGATTTCAGACTTCGAGGCAGCCTTCTTGGTCGTCGATGCATTTTGCTGCAGCAACAACCCTTGAGCCTTCAAGCTGACAACAGCGCCCACTACCTTTTCCACGTAGTCCGAGTGTTCCGGATAGAGGCCGTCAAGCGTCGCCTGATCGAAGGGCTCAACCGCGCCGCTCAAGCGGCAAACCAAAGTTCCAAGACCGCCTTGGAAGATCGAATTAAGAATTGGATCGAGGAACGGATTACCTGTGGGGGTTGTGTCGTAGGTAGCCGTGGAAACGTATTTCGCCGTGGGGGCTTCCAGTGATGGCAACCGCACACCGCCAGTGACATTCCCGTTCCCGTCACGCGCGAGGGTAAAATCAGGATTTGTATCCATCACGACACCAGCAGGCGGCACCGCGTCGTCCAGAACCTGTTCCTGCATTCGCTCCCAAAGCGCATTGATCACATAAGAGCCAAATACCGGGCCATCGGCGACGGTATTGAGCTGCTCTTCGCAGAGGTCTGAGAGAGACACCGCTTGATGCGGAAAGCCAAAGGTATCTGCCGGGATGATTTCAATTCCTTCATGTACCGTGCTGTGCGCCGCACCGGTGATCTCATAGTAACGGAACGTCGGAGTGTCGGGTTGGCGCCCAAAGACGCTAAAGCCCAATCCTTCGAAATCCGTCTGGGTCACAGTCTGGTAGACGGGTACCGGCAAGTTGGTACTTACCAGACTTTGTGGGTAGGCGAAAAGAGGCGTGCAGTCGGGAAAGGGCGGAGATCCCGCCGAGTTGCAGTTGGGCCCAAAGTTGATAGGCCGCGCGTTGATCCCCGATTGGATGAAATAACCGTCGCTTACCCCGGGCTCGTGAAAGCCACTCGCAAAGGTTACGACCGAGCCAGCCTGCTGGGATTCGCCAGCATGCAGCACTAGGTCTACGGCGTAGTCCGCTGGCAGAGGATTTCCGGGATCGTCGCTTCTCAGCAAATTTGCAACCTGGTTGACGATGTCATACGCCAGGCCATTTGCCGGAATCGAAAGCGTGGTGTATCGCGTGCCGCACGATGGCGGCAGAAAGCCCAGCAGCCTGCAACCTCCGACAAGAAAGTTGATGGCAGTGGAACTGTTCGTGATGCCAACATAGATGATGCCCTCATTCGCGAAGTACTCGGCGGAGGGATCCCAACTGGGAGCCGTATCGAAGCGCCGTTGAATTCCACCACTCGATGACGACGGTGCCATTGGCCTTGATGGCCTTGGCCGGTCGCCTCACGATGATTCGGGTTCTGTAGGGAACACCGGTTTCGATCGCGACAATGTCAGTGGGCCCTAGAGGGGGGTTGTGGGCGTAGTTGTAGAGCGTGGCCTCACCCGAAATGAAGAATTCTTCTTCCACATATATATTCTTGCGGAAGGTTTTCGACGAGCCGCACCCCAGGCACGAAAGCGGCACCCTGACCTGTGGGCGGCAGCGTGACGCTGACCGCGTCGGTTGGGCCCGCCGCTGCAGATAAACTCATGAGCGGCAGCACACAAAATAAGATTGTGATCAATTCTTGCACAAGATGTTTCATTCGCATGGATTCCTCCCCTCCAACTGTGAATTTCAAGTAGGCGCAGCTTCACTATTGTGTTGGCAATTTGGTGAGTCAAGAAGAATCTCATAACCTTACTAAACGCGATTTGTGGGTATTTACACCCCCGGACTGAAGGATCCCAAGACAGCTGTTTCTGTGGTTGAAACAGTGGCTGCTGGCAGTAAGCGAGGCTGAGCCTTGAAGGCGAGGGCCCTGTCAGAAAAACTCGATCACTGGGTCAAACGGGGCGACCGAGCTGCCCATACGCGGTGTTCCAGCCGAGTGAGCGGAAGTCGGCGCCCGAGACGTGTACCAAACCCGCGTGATCACCTTCTTCGAAGTAGACATCGGGGACGCGCAGCAAGCACTCATCGATCGCCGTTGGGATGTTGTACGCATTCCCCATCGGAGGAATGGCTCCGCGCTCGCAACCGATGAAGATGTCGGTCAACTCTGACTCTGAAGCGAGTTCGAGATGGCGTCCGGTCGCCCGCTCGAGTCTGTCCATGTTGACCCGGCATGATGCGGGCACGACGGCCATCACGTAGCCCCGCTCGTCCTCGAACAGCACGCACTTCGCCACGAGACCGCGAGGTACGTGCGCAGCCCGCGCGCTCTCGCTCATGCTGTTGGTATGTCCATGAGGTAGGACGTCGTACTCGATATGGTGACTGTCCAAATACCACTGAAGTCGCCGATTGATGCTCATTGTTGTGTCCTCCCCGTAGGCTTTCGTTGTCGAGTCAGTTGCGCCTGAGGCGACCGATCGCTTCACGAGTCACGGGAAAATTCACAACGAACCTGGTTCGGAAATACTGGGGCGGGAAGCGGGTGCCCCCGTCTCTATATTCAACATCTTGTGCCCTGAAGGCAAGCGGAATTGTCCAGCGCCCCGTGTTTCTGCACGAGCGAAGGGAACCGCGCGCACCGTATCAATGAGAAACCTGGATTCACGGTAGAGGTTTCCTGATGAGTGAATCGGGTGTTCGATACCGGGCACATTTTCAGCGGTCAGCGGGTGCCGTGCTGAAAGATCGCGCGAAACCAGACAATGCCTCGAGCTTCAGTCCGTCGGAGCGACTACGACAGATTCGGACGGATCACCATCAGGTCGACTTTTGCGATTCCGGCGAGGTTGGCCCAGCGGATTTCGAGTGCTTGGCGAATCTGCACAAGGAGCCCAGTAAATTGCGGCAAAATGGGCCTAATTCCGTTGTAGTCGCTCACCACCAGCGGCGTCACTTCGGGCCGTCAATTTTCGAATTCAAATGACCCTGGTTGCAGAAGCGAGGCAACCGGGCGGCGCTGCGAATTCCGCTGTCCTTCCGCAAAAATGCGAAACAAATATCCACGATTCGTGGCAAAGTAGCCTGTGGGAGTTTAGGGACAGGAGTCTGCTGCTGGAAGTTGCTGCCCGCCGAAACAGGATCTCTGCGTCTTCCGTCCTGACGCTCGCTCTCCTCGCTTTTGCGCTGGGGCCTGGCGGCCTTGCGCGCGCGGCTGACATTCACGTCCCCGCCGACCGATCCACGATTCAGGGCGCCATCGTCGCAGCAGCAGCGGGCGACGTGATCATCGTCGCGCCTGGCGTCTATCCGGAACTCATCAACTTCCTGGGCAAGGCCATCGAGCTACGCAGCTCCGGTGGGCCTGCGGTTACGACTATTGACGGCAGCGCATTCACCGAGAGCGTGGTGCGCTGTGTGAGTGGCGAGGGTCCCGACAGCATACTTCGAGGCTTCACCATCAGCGGCGGGACCGCGGTCCTCGGAGGAGGGATGTACAACTACGGCAGCAGTCCCACCGTCATTGACTGCATCTTCAGCGGGAACAATGCATCGGACCGAGGCGGAGGGATGCACAATCTGCTGTCGAGTCCGACTGTTCTCGATTCCACGTTCATCAACAACGTCGCCACCGCGATGGGCGGGGGAATGTACAACGAGCAGAGCACCACGACGATATCCCGGTGCATCTTCGAAACAAACACTTCCACCAAGGGCGGCGGAATTCGCAACTACATCGATGGCCATATTACGATCAGTGATTCGATATTCAGTCACAATGTGGCGTTGGAAGAAGGCGGCGGACTGGATAATCGTAAGAACAGCAATGCAAACGTGACCCGCACTGTGTTCATCGGAAATACGGCCGCGTCGGGTGGCGGCGCAATACACAACTACGTCGGAAATGCCGTGGCAACCGGGAACCCGGTGGTGACCAGCTCGATCTTCATCGGCAACAGCGCGCCCGAGGGTGGGGCGATGCGCAACAACGATCCCAATCCCGTCATCACGAACTGCACGTTCGTGGGCAACTCATCCGGCATTCTGAGCCGAAACGGCAGTGTGCCGATCATCTCGAATTCGATTTTCTGGGGAAACACGGGCGAAACATTTCTCGGCGATTCCACCCCGATCGTCACGTTCAGCACAATCGAAGGCGGTTTCCCCGGCACGGGAAATATCAGCACCGATCCGCAATTTCTAGATCCAAACGGCCCAGACGGAGATCCCGCCACCCCGGAAGACGGAGACTACCACCTCATGTTGAATTCCCCGTCGATCGACGTGGGTGACAACGCTGCGATGAGCTTGCCTGAGAAGGATCTCGATGGCATTGGGCGAATTGTGAATGGAACCGTGGATATGGGAGCCTACGAGAGCGTCCTCTGCACGTCTTCCAGCCAGTGTGACGATCTCGATCTGTGCACCGTAGACGTCTGCTCGGCGAACATCTGCACGAACGATCCGATCGTCTGCTCGCCGGGCGACGTCTGCACGGCCGGCGTCTGCGAACCCATCTGTGACGACGGTGTGGGCTGCACCGACGATACCTGCGACGGTGCCGGCAACGTCATCCTGAGCGTCCCAAACGACGCCGCCTGCGACAACGGCCTCTTCTGTGACGGGAGCGAAATTTGCGACCCGGTACTCGATTGCCAGCCGGGTACTGCTCCTTCAATCGACGATGGTGTCACGTGTACCGACGACAGTTGCGACGAAGCGGGCAACCAGATTGTTCACGTAACCAACGATGGCAGCTGCAGTAACGGACTCTTTTGCGACGGGAGTGAGACCTGCGACCTGGTGCTTGATTGTCAGCCTGGCACTGCCCCCGCAATTGACGATGGCGTCGCCTGCACCGATGACAGCTGCGACGAAGCAGGCGACCAGATCCTCCACGCCACCAACGACGGCAGTTGCAGTAACGGTCTCTTCTGTGACGGGAGTGAGATCTGCGACCTGGTGCTCGACTGCCAGCCCGGCACCGCGCCTTCAATTGACGATGGCGTCTCGTGCACCGACGACAGCTGCGACGAAGCGGGCGACCAGATCCTTCACGTTGTTAACGACGGCAGTTGCAGTAACGGTCTCTTCTGCGACGGTAGTGAGACTTGCGACCTGGTACTCGACTGCCAGCCCGGCACCGCGCCTTCAATCGACGATGGTGTCTCGTGCACCGACGACAGCTGTGACGAGGCCGGCGACCAGATCCTTCACGCTGTCAATGATGGCAGTTGCAGCAACGGCCTCTTTTGTGACGGCAGTGAGACCTGCGACCTGGTGCTTGATTGCCAGGCGGGTATCGCCCCCTCAATCGACGATGGTGTCACCTGCACCGACGACAGTTGTGACGAGATCGGCGACCAGATCCTCCACGCGACCAACGACGGCAGCTGCAGTAACGGTCTTTTCTGTGACGGCAGTGAGACCTGCGACCTGGTGCTCGACTGCCAGCCCGGCACCGCCCCCTCAATCGACGATGGTGTTTGGTGTACTGACGACAGCTGCGATGAGGACAGTGACGAGATCCTCAACGCCGCCAATGACGAAAGCTGCGACGACGGGGATGAATGCACGGCGGAGAGCTGTGATGAAATTTGGGGGTGTCTCTCTGAGGAGATTCCTCAATGCGGAGGAATACCGGTTCCCGCGATGCAACCGCTCTGGATGCTCGTCCTGGTCGTCGCATTCGTCTTGGTCGGCGCACCCGTCGCTAGGCATGGACGGAGATAACGCGGGTCACGGATCGACCTGTGCCTGTGCGCCTGAGAAGCAAGCAGGTGTTCGGGGCTGCCTCTCTCTCGAGTATGCCTTCTGCCAAGCTTTGGATCGGGTCCGGAATTGTTGACGTTATCGATGTTGATATTGAGTTGTGGAGCAATCCCATCAGTAGATGGTGCTACACACCAAAAAACAAGAAGCCGCATCGCTTCGGATAACGCACGCGCTCGACGGTGTTTACGAAATCAGCTGCACAGTAAATCAACTATTGTGTGTCGGGATGAAACTGTAGTGCGTCGTATGAGCCGAAATAGTGTAATCTGGCATCGACGATGGGGGAGGAGGTAGGACATTCGCCTGAAGGAGTTGTAGTAATGACCCTCACTGTGCGCGTACTGGTCATCGCTTTCATGGCTGCGGTTTACGGATCTCATGGCTCGGCCCGAGCAGCCATAATTCAGGTTCCAGGGGATCACGCCACGATTCAGTCCGCCATCGACGCGGCGACACCCGGCGACGAGGTCCTCGTAGCACCGGGCAGCTACAACGAGAGCATCGACTTCAAGGGCAAGGCCATCGCACTCCGCAGCAGCGGAGGAGCCGGAGTTACCGTCATCGACGGCAGCTCGCTCAACCAGAGCGTCGTGCGTTGCGTGAGCGGGGAGGGCCCTGACACCGTCTTGCAGGGTTTCACGATCAGAGGAGGCAACGCGCTCAGCGGGGGCGGCATGCTGAACATAGGCAGCAGCCCGACCGTCCTCGACTGCATCTTCCGGGAAAACACCGCCAGCGACCGCGGCGGAGGAATGCACAACGATCAAGCCAACCCCACGATCGACGGGTGTTTGTTCGTTGACAACTTCGCGACCGAGATGGGCGGCGGAATGTACAACCAACGGAGCAGTCCGACGATCGTTCGAAGCGAATTCCGAACGAACTTCTCCAACAAGGGCGGCGGAATGCGGAACTACATCGACGCGCATCCCACAGTCACTGACTGCATCTTCAGCCACAACACCGCCGGCTCGGAAGGCGGCGGTATGGACAACCGCAAGAACAGTAATCCGGTTGTGACTCGCTGTGTGTTCGTGGGAAACAGCGCCGTGGACAGCGGAGGCGGAATGCACAACTACGTGGGCCTGGGCATTCCGGACGGCAATCCAGTCGTGAGAAGCTCTCTCTTCCTCGGAAACAGCGCCAGGGAAGGCGGGGGAATGCGCAACAACGACCCTCACCCGGTGATCACGAATTGCACCTTCGCGGGAAACATCGGCGGCGCGATCCGTAGCAACAACGGCAGCACGCCCACGATCGTGAACTCCATTCTATGGGGAAATTCAGGGGGCTCCATTACTGGCGATGCGATGGTCAGCTTCAGTGACATCGAAGGCGGGTTCCCTGGCACGCAAAACCTGAATGTCGACCCGCTGTTCCTCGATCCGAGCGGCGCATCAGGCAACTATCGCCTCCTGAAGCCCGACTCTCCCTGCTTGAATGCTGGGGACAACGCAGCGCTTCAGCTCCCCGCCACGGATCTGGACGGCAACTCGCGAATTTCGAATGGCACGGTGGACATGGGTGCCTACGAAGACGTTTCTTGCGCCCTTGCGGCGGAGTGTGACGATGCCGACCTGTGTACTGTGGATGTCTGCTCGGCAGGCATATGTGCAAACGATCCCCTCGTCTGCCCGCCCGGGGAAGTCTGCGCAGCGGGCATCTGCGAACTCCCGCTCTGCGACGGGGATGGCGTTTGCGAACTCGGAGAGAATTGCATGGAGTGTCCCGGTGACTGCGCCAGTGAGCCGGGCGCCATCTGCGGGAACGGAATCTGCGAATCCGGATTTGAGAACTGTTCCAGCTGTGCCATGGACTGCAACGGGAAGCAGGGCGGTAAGCCGAGCAATCGGTTCTGCTGCGGAGACGCCTCGGGCTGTAGTGACGCGCGTTGCTTCGAGGGCGGATTCAGCTGCGACGAGGGGTCGAGCCCCGCGACCTGCTGCGGCGACGGGCTGTGCCAGGGCAATGAGTTAAACGCTGGCTGCGAGGTGGATTGCGGATCCAATCCATGCGGGGACGGGTTCTGCGCTGTGGATGAGGATGCGTGCTCGTGTTCGCAGGACTGCGGTCCGGCCCCAGCCACAGAGTTCATGTGTACCGATCAGCTGGACAACGATTGCGATGGGCCGATCGACTGCGCCGATACGGACTGCATCGACGACGCCGCATGCAGCTGCGGGGGCAGGGGCGCCGCGTGTTCGTCAAACCCCGATTGCTGTTCGAACAAATGCAAGAAGAACAACACCTGCCGTTGATGATCCGCCGTGAGGAATGCCAGGGGCAATCGCGGTAGAATGGCGCGGCCTGGGGGACGCGACGACGACGTTCAAGTTCCTTGCGCGTCTATCCGATTTGCTAGCAACGCGCCGTCCATCGGAGACGAACACGCGTGCGGAGGATCTCATGCATCATTCACGTACACTCCTGACTGCTGCGCTCGCCCTGTTCGTCTGCGCCTGCGCGCCGTTGTCGTCGGTCACCATCGGCAGCGGTGGTCGACACTCCCTTCAGGCGGACAAGCATCACCATCATGGTCCGCCCCCACACGCTCCGGCCCACGGCTATCGCCATAAGCAACAGCATCAGGGGCAGGATCTCGAGTTCATATTCGATTCAGACCTGGGGGTCTACATCGTGATCAATGTGCCGGATCGCTATTATTGGAACGGCTACTACCTTCGCATCGACGGCGACCAATGGTATGCGAGCGTGAATCTCGACACTGGATGGAAACCTCGGAGTCAAGATTCTCTCCCGCCGGGCTTGAAGAAGCACAAGAAACATCCGAAGGGGAAGCACGGAAAGTCCAAGAAGCACCATCCGGGGAACGGACACCATTAAGCAAAGGCGAAGCGAGCCGAGCCGGGGTCAGAACGAGGTATAGAATTCCAGGCCGCCGTAGCCCCCACTTCCAAGGTCGGAATCCTCTTGAAAACCTGAGTGCGCCAGCAGCGAGAACCTGCCAAAGGGAACCTCGACCAGAGCCCCCACCTGCACCGCATTGAAATCAAATTTTCTACTGTCCATGCCCCCGAACTCGAGGCCGACAAAGACGGGGCAGCATCCTGTCTCGGGCAAGTAGGTTCGCAGCTTTCCTCTGATTCGTCCGAACCAGAATTCATCGCTGTCGGCGTAGGAAACCATCGCGTGGAGGTTGTGGGTCTCTTGCGAGTACATGGCTTCTGCTTGGACGAAGACACCGGATTCGAAGTAGTGTCCAAAGTTTCCTTCATCCGGGCTATCTTTCCCCCACTTCAGTTCTGCACCGAGGAGTCCCGTGACGCTCCAGTGCCCATCGCCGAACACCTTGGTGACGCCGAGTGATGGAGTCAGGGACTGGACATTGGCTTCTATATTGACATTTTGATCTTCGTATTTATAGCTCTGCCCGGTCACGAACAGCTGAACAAAGGTCTCGAGACCCAGGGGCTTCCATGGCAGGTCTTCATTCAGCCCCAGGTAGGCAAAGTACTGTTCATCATTGTCCAGTCGGACACCGGTGAACAGGTCTCCCGCGCTGGCGCTCGAGCAGGGGAGCAGGATGATCAGTGCGAGGAGGGCTGATGCCAGGACTGCCATGTCGGCTCCCCCTTCGTGATCGCGTTGATTTGGAAACGAACGAGGGTTTCTTCGTCTCGTTCGATGGACTCGATCGGAGTCACGCTCAACTCCACATTTTCGATCGTAAGTACACAGGGTTGCGAAGGCACCTGGTGGCTTCCAGAGAGCACCACTGTCACGCCGGCGAACGAGATGTCCCAGGTCCGGCCAGTAAGGATCGCGCCATCGTACTGAAGTTGACAGGCGTTTGCGAAGGGCAGCCGCGGTGTGCTCCGACGACTCGGCCGCAGGTGCTCTCCAATTTGTGCGAGCACCGAGAAGATCGACCCCAGACTACCCATTACACCCGTCCCCGAAGCCTCTTCTTCGTCCTGCAGCGTTGACGACGAAAGCAAGCGAAAGATCAACCTTCGGGTGGTGGGCTCATCGAGATCTTCGAACTGCACGCCGAGTGTTGCGCCACCGCTGGGCTCGAGTTCCTGACGTACAATGGATCCCTTCAGCGTCAGCGGCTGGTCCCCTCTGGCTCCGAACGAGATGTGGATGCGCTTCTGTAGTGCGTACCTGGCAGCAGGTATCCAGAGCGCCACGCCCGCTTCACTGACATCCAGAATCTTCGCCGTCGTTTTCTCTGAACCATCGAGGATCATGCAAGGGACGCTGCTGACGCGGCGGATGAAATTGCGTACCTGTCGCTGGGAGCGAGCCGGCATGATGGCGGCCGCCAACAAAACCACGTTGAATGACGCCCACCACATACTGATCGCGAGCCCCGGAGTCGGATCCGGTCCGAACCACTGGCGCAGGCCGTTCGCGATCCCGAAGATCAGCAATCCAAAAACGCTCATGTGCCAACCTACCGCTGTGGCCCCCGCGAAGCCTTGCGCTTCGGAACGACCGCCCTTGGGCGTGACTTCGAACTCTGGGTTCGATTTTGAAAAGAGCAAACCCGCGAAGCTCGCCCGGGTCAATGCGAAGCACATGACAGTCTCATGGACATCGGACCAGAACGCACTGCGGGTGTTTCGACTGATCATCTTGATCGTCATGAGGGATGCTGCGTAGGACGAAAAGAAGAAATTGAGCAGTTCGCTGATGTCGGCCTTGATTGGGGAAATCGAAAAGGCGAGCCACGAGAGTGGGGCGATCAGATAGATGATTCGCGGGACGCCAAAGAAGAAATAGTGGATGGCACCGTAGTAATCCAGGCGCTGAGCCCAGCTGAGTCCCGGCTTGAAGAAGGGGTTGTCGTTTACGAGTACCTGGGCATTCCCTTTGGCCCAACGTGCGCGCTGTTTCGTGTACCCTTCGAAGGTTTCCGGCATCAACCCAAACGCCAGGGTCTCGTTCAGGTAGCACGACTTGTAACCCGCTGCGTGCAAGATGAGGCTGGTGTGAAGATCTTCCGTGATCGTGTCGGTCTGGAAGCCGCCAATCTCCTCGAGCGCCTTGCGTCGAAGCAGTCCGCTGCTCCCCGCAAAAAATGAGCTGTTGTGGTGATCGCGCCCGGCCTGCAGGGTTCTAAAGAAGAGAGCCTGTTCGTTGTACAGGTTCCGTCCTGGCGCAACGCTCCGCTGGAAGATGTCCTGATTATAGAAATCCTGCGCGGTCTGAACGATCGCGACGTCTTCGTCGGCGAAGAACCCGACGGTCTTCTTCAAGAAGTCCTGCATCGGAACATGGTCGACATCGAACACGGCGATGATTTCACCCGATGAGCGTTTCATTGCCTCGTTCAGGTTTCCCGCCTTGGCATGTGCCCGATCCGATCGGGTTCGATACGAGATGCCGAGTTCCGTCGCGAGCGCTCTCACCTCGGATCTCTGTCCGTCGTCCAGCACGTAGATCTTGAGGCGATCCTTCGGGTAATCCTGATACAAGCATCCAATCAGGGTGCGCTTTAGGATGTATAGGGGTTCATCGACGACCGTAACCATGATGTCGACAGTCGGGTATCTCTCGATCTCAGGGGATTGTCGGTCGGTCGGCGACCAGGACTGGAATGTGGACAGCAACAGCTGAGTGAATCCATAGAATTCGGCCAGGAACAGGGTCAGGCTAATGCCGATACTCAGATTATCTTCGAGGTTCAGCGTATAGAGTGCCCGCCACAGTATGTAGCGTGTCGTAAGGACGACGCAGATCGCCAGCGCAACTTTCCGCCCGGTGCCGCGCCAGGTAACGAAGCTGACGACGGCCAGCAGGCTGAGGGACAGCACCAGCGATGGGAACGGACTATAAAAAGAATCAATCCACTGCACGTGAAATTAATCGGGTTTCCGTATACGCGACATGAGTCGGCGCGTAGTTGAAAGATACGAGGCTATCGGAGAACCGACAACTGTGTGATAATTCAAGAGCCGCTTCGACGCGGGAAATTGGGTCGTCGACTGCGGGCGCACCCGAATCAAGGAGACGCCGGCGCAGGCTCCACTGGTGATGTCCCCACAGTCAATTCGAAGTGCTGGAGCGCGTAGCCGCGATGGCGATCGTCTACACGGATTTCAACCTGATGCACTCCGACTTCGTCCTCTGTGGGGGACCAGAGCAGCACACCCGTCAAACGGTCGATTTCCATGGACTTGGGCCCTCGATCCAGCGAATAGATAAAGCGTCGATCGCCGTCCGGATCGCTGGCCTTGACCTCGTACCGCAGGCTCCCGTCCGATGAGAGCTCTGGGGGCCTCGAGGTGATCCTCGGATCTGAATTCATGATCGTCACGGGGCCGCTCACTCTCGTGCTTCCGAATACTTCGCCATCCGTGACCTCGACCGAGACTGTGATTCTGTCGCCCCGGGTCAAGTGTGTGGTCGAAAAACGGTTCGACTTCGACTCCTGGATGTCCCCATTGAGCTTCCAAGTGTAGTCGAATTCGAGCGGGTCGTTGTCGTGGTCCACGACCTCTGCAACAGCAACGAGCTCGGTCCCGGGCAGGACCTCAGCGTCCGGCTGAAGCTCGAGCCCAACCCACTCTGCTGGAGTATTGCGGACCGTTACCTCACGCCAGACCGACTCGCTGACTTTGGCATCATTTTGGACGCGCAGTTGCACCCGGATCAGGTCCCCACGGCGCGCGTTCTCGGGCACCTGTAACTCGGGTCCGTCCGAAGCGAGCCTTCGCCCGTTCCACTCCCACAAGAAGCCTTCGAGGAGTTCCCCATGATCCGGATTTCGGGTTTCGAAGTTCAAGACCACGAGTTCCCCAGGCCCGGGTTCATCAGGCGTCAGGGAAGCGGAAACGATCTCGGGAGTGTGATCGGGTGCCACCGCGACCGGCGAGGTTTCGGGTTGGGGCTCGGAGCCCGGTTCTGCTCTGTCTCCGCCACAGCTCACCAAGGCGACACACGCAAGCAGCGCAAGAAGCGCTCTAACTGCCGTGGCCCTTCGATCCGGCGATCCCTCCAGATCCGAGATCTGCATTTTCTAGTCCACCTCTCTCCAGTACAGACCGCCAGGTGTGAGATCAATGTCACTGATCTCCTCGCTGGACAAGGCCGTACCCCGGTTGATGTAGATCCGGTTGGTCTTTCCATCGGGCCCAACGGATGTCCTGGGATCGGACGGGAGCCCGCCGCCAATTACGATCGAACGCGTCCGATTTCCACCGCCGTCGATGAAATCCCCTTTGCCGGTGCGAATATCGAAGACATACAGACTGGCCGAACCACGAGAGGTACAGGGATCTCCCGTATCCTCTGGCTTGAAGGACAACACGTAGACCTTGTAAGCGAAGATCTCAGCAGTGGTCACGAACTTTTCCCCGTCGTCCACTAAGAAGTAGTAACCGCTATTTGAAAATGATGTCGCACCGGCAGTGCCCGTCACGTCGGTGAGATCAGAGTCGGTCAAGGTGCCCATTGGTGTACCGAGCTGTTCGAGCGGATCGATGTCTTTCATGACGTAGAATCGGTTGTTTTCCTCAATTTTCGAAGTCACACCCGTGAAGCCGATGTCGTTGCGCTCCCCACTCCCAAATGCGAGCCACAGTTTGCCGCTGATGAAGGTTCCGGACGGACGTCGGAAGAAGCTCTTGTAGTAGTAAATTGCGCCGATTTTTACCCGGGGCGTCGAAAAGAAGATCTTGAAGGGCCAGTTCGGTTGCGTGCGGAGACCCGACCCGTCGTTCACGCGATCCTCACCCACCGGTTCGATGACCCACTTGAAGACATTGCCGCCGATATCGGCGACGTAGACCACGTCGGCGAATCCATCGTGGTCCACGTCAAACACCGCGGGCGCCGCCGGCATTGCATACAGCATGTCTGCCTGAGCGTCCGAGGCTCCCGCGTCGAATTTCTTCTCGGCCAACACTTCGCCGGTTGCAATATCGACGATGAAGATCGCGCGTCCAGCAGTTGCACTGGCATTGTAGTTGATGTCATCATTCGGATTACTGGCGCTGTCATAGCCGCCCGCAAAGATCGCCACATGCCGTTCGTACCCGGCACCGAAGTTGGTGTCGGTATCGACGTTGACCCGAATCTTCGTGATCACGGGAACTGACCAGGTCTCCCCCATGTACGCGAGATCGCCGTCGGGATCGTCCTCCCGGGGGAACTCCCAAAGGTAGCCTGGGTAGTCGAGGTCTCCCGCCGGGCCGGTGATCCCGCTGGTGTTTGTAACGTCGAGCGCGTAGTACTGACGCCCTCCCTGGCGCATCCCGCCAATGAGAACTGACCTCCATTCACTTCCGCTTGCGACCTTTGTGTTGACCACCGGGTCGCTGTACAGCCAGACGTCGGCGACTCGCGGGGAACCATCGACGTGATAGGTTCGATCTGTCGCGGGATCGACACGCAGATTCTTGATCGTCTTACGACTGGTCCAGGGCATGAAGGCAAATGCTTCTACTCCGGTTCCTTCGTCATACTTCGCGGGAGCTGGCGACGTCTGCCAATCCCCTGCATGAAAGCCGTGCAGGAAGCCGCTATTCGTCCCGACGTAGATCATTCGATCTCGCGCCGCGTAGGCGGTCTTGAACGCCACGTAGGATGCCGAAGTATTGAGCCGGCTCGGCTGGCGCACGACGACCGGATCCGAGTGGAAGATATCTCCAAAGGTCGAGGGCCGCTCCACACAGGCGGTGGATACGCTTACGTTGGTCCCCGATACTCCGGTGCTGAAGAAGCAGCCTTGCGCGAAAGCGACAACCTCATCGGCGAGGCCCTCTTCGTTCAGCGCGACACTATCTCCGAGCGATGCGTAGAGAAGCGAGTTCGGGGCGGAATTGGGTGGGCTGGTGAAAACCGAGATATCGAGATCCAGAGCAGTCAGATTGTCGTCGAACGCCACCATTCCGGGCGTTCCGGCGCTGATTTTTGTCGTGTAGAGAGTCCGCGCCAAGGGGCTGGGCATCTCCTCGGATACGTCCCAGTAATACACCGCGCTGGGCAAGAAGGAGCCCGAGTTGCACTCGCCCGCGTCGGCATCATCGAGGGCGCAGGTATCATTCTTGTCCTCGATGTCCCCGGCCGCTGTAATTTTCCAGGCGCGTATGTGTCCTTCCCAGAACGCGTTGCTTCCGGAGGGGAAGAAAAAGCTCTGGTAGAAATCGCCGCCGTCAGCCGTGCGAGCGGACGGTACGCTGGCCGCTGTGAACGACTGCGACTTCTCGATGATATCGTTGAGCGCGGCGATCAATGCCTCGGCGAGTTCCTCGCCGTCCTTCGCGTGAAAGAAAAGGCCGTTTCCCGCGTTCGCGACCTTGCGAAGAAAATCATCGGTCGAGTCGGAAGTTGCCAACCCCACCACATAGGTATCGATACTTTGCTTATCAACGAAATCCGGGCGCATGTCGGTTTCACTTGCGAACTTCGCGATGTCGTCCATGTACCACGCCGTCTCTTCGGTATCTCCCGGGACTTCGATTTCGCCGTCGACGTTGTAGTCGCCGATCAGGTTGCTGAAGCTGCTGAAACCTAGTGCGGTCGAAGCGGGATCCGAATCGAAATCATCCCGGGTAGGGCTACCGTCCGTTACGATCAATACGAAGCTCTTCTGGCAGGCGTACTCCATGGGATCAGCAAGGAGAGAGGCACCGGTGTTGAATTTCCCAAATTTGTCGTAGCTGTAATCTGGGAACCGCGTCACTCCGTCCTGACCGAGGGGAATGTCGCTGATGGTTCGACTCATGTAGTAGGTGTAGATCTGGAAGAGGGCTTCTCCCATTGCTGCTACTGCGCCGGGAAGCTGATTCTTGGTGCGGGACTCGAGGTTTGCTGCAAGATTCTTATTCGCTCGCGTTAAAGGAACGGATACAAATCCACCATTGGGATCTTCCGTGGAGGCATCGGCCGGGTACCGATACTCTGCGAGCCCGAATCGGATGCCCTTCGGCTCCGCGATGCAGAGCAGATCGAGCATGACGTGCTGTCCGGCCATGAAACGCGTCCGTCGGTATTGTTGGTTGAACTGGCTGGCGCCTCCCGAACTAGTGCAGCCCGCGTCGGCTGCGATCGCCGTCTGGATTTCATTGTAATACGCGTCTGCGGCGTCACTGAAATACCAGTTCAGGTATCTCCCGTCATACAACGTGTCAGACTGCGGCTTGAAGATCTCTCGAATGTTGCCGCACTCGTTCTCGGTGTTCCCGTAGTCGTCGGCGTTGTATGTGAGGGAGTTGTCCCAGAAGGTGCACGTTGGTGTCGCAGTTTGATCGTATTCGGGATGCCATTCGATCTGCATCATCGAAATGGAGTTGTCGAGAAAAAACACCACGTTGGGTTCGACCGAGGTGGTGAGCAGGAACAGGTCGTCGCCTTCCTGGGCAGACGCGCGCTGGGTTGCCGTCGCGAGTAGTATGGCGAACAAGGTGATTGCGAACACGGCTCCCCGCGAGATCCGGGTCTGCTGCATTCGCGCCGGTGGGTTTTCGATTTTAGTGGGCCAGTAATTCATCTCGATTTCCTTTCCGTTGCCGGGCAGCATCCAAAACTCGAAGCGCAGGCCCGACTGGTAGCTCCATCAGGAGCCAACACCTACGTGCAATATCATTGAGACGTATTTGAAACCACGACGCCGAGCGCGACTTCAATACGGGTCGCTATCGTCCCCGGAGCCAATCCCTCCACCCGCACGCGAAAGAGGTGCAGTTCGTAGTTGGTTCCCCCGACGTTCGCAGTCTGGCCCGAGATCCCCGCGGTTCCGAGATCTTCGACCGGGTTAGCAACCGTTGAATCGAGAGCGTAGGAGGGTTGTCCGTGGGGGAAAATAGTCGTATCTCCGAGGACGCCGGCCGTGAGATCCGGCGTTCCGGTCGCCTCGAGGGTTCTCAGAACTTCCGCCAAGCCCGCCTCGGCCGCATACAAGGACATGCTCTTGCGACTTTGATAGCCGGCTACCGTCTGGTCCCTACCGACGACATCGATTGTGGAGAGCGCCATCAAGGTCATCGCCATCAGGAGAACGGCACAAACGATCATCGCGAAGCCTGAACGTCGCTTCGAGTATTGGGTTCGCCCCGGCTTTTTTAGCTGTTGTCTCGTCATGAGTTCGAATCACGGATTAGAAAGTTGCGCAATTGCACGGTGCTCGTATGAACCCGACGCCGGAATCCATCCAGCGTGGTATTCGTGGCCCTGTTCTCCGCGGTCTGAAGTCGTCCACCGGGGAATTGAGCATCTTCATTTCGGGTCCGGGTAACGAAGGTGATCCGTATCTCGCGAGCATCCTCGGCGTTCAGCGCATTCGCGTCGTAGTCCGCGCCAACGCCGTCGCCTCGATACTCACCGGCATCCACCAGGTTGTTGCCGTTGTCATCGAAGAAGTAGGCGGCTTGCAGATCCTCGACCCCCATGGCCAGGGCCATGTTGTCCCGAAGTAGGGCGCCGTTGGCAATTCGGTACTCATGCGCCGGTATGGCGATCAGATCGAGCCCGGTGCCGGAATACGTCCCGAGAACATCGTTGAGATTCACGGTGATTTGGGAACTGCCCAGATTGACGTTCGTGACGGTGCCGCACGCCGTTCCACGGCCGGGATCTCCTCGGTCCAGCACAATGACCCCGGCGTTGACGCGGAAATCACTGTCGGTCGTCCCGTCTCCGTCTGTGTCGTAGGCGAAGTTGTCCGGTGATTCGAGCGAAAGGGAGACATCCAGCACATTCGATCCCGAAGTGACATTGGTGCCAGTATTGTTAAACGCAGCGCCGAGTTCGTTGTTATCGAGTCCAGCCGGATCGATGGCACTCGAGTCACTGAGATAGACGATGTCTGGAGCCGTCGTGGAATCCACTCCGCAGAATCCTCCGCCGGGCGGGACCATGAATCCCGCATGGCGAATGTCGAAATCGAGCAAGCCGGCGATCGATCGAGAACTCTGCTGCGACTCAGTTACCTGGGTCGTGACAGCGTTGCTGCGCTGATAGGTGGTGAAGGTCTGAAACACGTACGTCAAGACGACGCCCAAAATTGCGATCGAAACCATCAGCTCGAGCAGCGTGAAACCTCGTTGATCAAATCGTCTGTCGCTAAAGGCCATTATTGAACCTCAACGTCGTGAGACTGAAACTGCGATTGCCGCGACGTGGGTCCGTCCACGAAACGCGCACGTCGATCGAACGGGTCGATCCCGCAACGACGTCGGTGATGCGTTGATCAATCAGGTAGACCTTGTCGCTCTGCACCGCGCTCGAATCCACCTCTGAAGTGGCTGCGACGGGTGTCGTCCAGGCGCTGGTCGGAAGGTCACTCCAGTTCAGTCGACTGAGCTGCTCCAATTGCCCTTGGGCGACTTCGACTGCGCGGGTCAAGTCGCGACTCCCCTGGGCGCCGCGCATGACGTTGAGTTGCATGGCCGCGATGCCCATCATGCCGAAACCCAGGATGGACATTGCGATCATGATCTCGATCAGGCTGAAGCCACCGGACCTGCGCCGCTTATCTTGGTTCATCACGGACTCCATGAGTTCGACTCGGCCCGCCACACGTGGAATCGAGTGCCGCCCAGCGGCGACTGGACGATTGCGTAATCGCGACGCCCGTTCGTGATGTACAGAGCGCCGCCTCCGGATCCGACGGCGTCGATTGTCAGACATCCCGTACCATCGGCGTTGAATGTGACCGGGATGCCGTTCGGACGAAACAAAAGTCCATTGACGGCGACGGTCGGGGTTGCTGGACGGGCAAAGGTCGTTCCCGAGCCAATGGCTGGCCCGCCCGCATCGAGCGGTGCTGTCGTGCTTGCTTGCGTGACGCCCCAGGTGAAATCGTTACTGGCGGCAAGCGCGGTGCGCTGGTCTCCAGAGTTGAGAGCGCAGTTTTCGACCCCGGCGAAGAGATCGGTCACGGTAACGGCCGTCACGGTTTGGCCACTTGTGTTCTCGATCGGGTTGCCGGCAGCATCCTGTGTAGAGATGCCAGCAATATTGAACAGAAGAAGTTGATTCTGACCCGTGCGCATCGCCTCGGCACGGGCCAGGGCGAGCATGTCAGCCACGCTACGCGCTATCGCCGAGGTTCTTTGATCCTCGATCCATGAGCCGAGGGAGGGGACAGTGGAGGCTGCTAGAAGACCGAGAATACCGACGACGAACATGAGCTCGATGACTGTCATGCCACGGGTCCCGCGTGCACGGGGCTGAGCGCCGGGCAGGGCGAACGTACGACAAGTCGGTCTGGCGATCGGCGAACGACCGTCCAGCCGACTCGACTGATGAAGAATCGGATGAGGCATTACTGAGAGTTTTTCGGTTCACAGCGAGAATTTCTGAAGGGAAAACGGGGTCGGCGAAAGGCAAATGCAACGCATCGGCGGGTCCCGCAGTGTCGCGTATCCCCTTGAATACAAACGCTATTTTAAATTCTTGAAAATTGATCCCAGGAGCCCTGTTCACGCGGCCCGTGAGACGCTCGAAAGCCGATTGCAGGCTCTAAACAAGCCGTCGCCCCACTGCCTGAAACGTCGTGAATTGGGAAAACTTTTTCCGCAAAAGGCGAATAGCGGGGCCTGCTTCGACTCTCTGCAGGTGGAGCCGGGAGGGCAGGGAGCTCGCTAAACTACTGATAAACCGCCGGTTTTAGTATTTCTAGGCAATTCCAGAGTTTCGGCACAGCAGTTGCACTTATGTGTCAGTGGGACGAAACCGCCTCGTGCGCGCTCGCGCAAAGCGTGCGATCTGGTTTCGATCGGGAATGCTGATGTGCGTTTGGGCAAGGTGATGCTGATCATGACGATGGGTACAGCTGGAGTTGATCGGGAATCTGAGTTCAGGCTGCAGCTGCAGAAGAAGGTGATACTTCTCGCTGCGGTCGGACTGCTTGCGATCGGGCTGACAGCTCCGACCGCACAAGCCACGTCGATAACGTTCGAACTTGACTTCGAGTTTAGCGGTGGAACCGAACCCTCCTCAGCGACCACCCCCTGGGTTACGGGTACCCTCGACGACTCGTTTGGTGGAGCCAATACAGTTCGTCTGACAATGTCCGCAGTAAATCTCACCGGCGGCACGAACGGCGAGTCCCTGGCATTCTTTTATCTCAACTTCGATCCATCGCTGGACGCTGCAGACCTCACAATCGACTCGGTCAACAACGCTGATTCAGTACCTAACGCAGTTTTGATGCAAAACGACTCTTTCATGGCCAATGGCGACGGCTTTTTTGACATTGCGTTCAATTTCCCGCAGCCCCCTGGCCAGGGGGTTGGGCGCTTCACTGGCGGCGAGAGCGTAATTTATGATATTACGTACACCTCCGCGATTGACATCTCCTCGTTCCTGTTCAAGAGCGAAATGGGCGGGGGGACTGGCTCCTACTTCGCCGCAGCCCATATCCAGCGGACTGGTTCCGGGAACTCGGAGAGTGGCTGGATCGGAGCTGCCGTACCCGAGCCAGGCAGCGCAACCTTGTTGGGCCTCGGCATCACGGCGCTAGGTTTGAAGCGCCGACGCGCTGGTCGCTGATTCCGCACCCTTATTATCCTGTGTGACGCGCAGGCCAACGTGTTGGCCCGCGGTCGAGAGATCTTCGGGCGCGCCCGACACCGTATGGTCTAAGAGCGGTCCCACAAATCCAATTTGGTTACGCAGTTTTTTACCATCCATCCAAGAAAACTTTTGCCGGCAGACGGTCGGTCGAGCGGGCGCAGGATGCGCCACAAGTATTGGATTTTATGACGCTTTCGGATCGACTGGTCGCAACGAAGATCGTCTCGCTTCGATGTGTTGGCGCGCGCAGTTACGTGTATACTGATCGCTGTAGTAGGTAAGCGAAAATGCATTTTTTTCAACCGATCGAACAGCTAAGGAAGTCTCCCCTTATGACCCGTCTATCAGTCGCACTAGTTACCGCGATGCTCTTGCTTTCGGCGAGCACGGCCAGCGCACTCACGCTGAACTTTACCGCCGCCGAATCCGAAGCCGCAGGTGCGCGCGGCTCGCTGCTGTCGTTGGAAGTCAACCAAACGGGGGGCACCGTCATTGATCCCATCTGGACTGTGTTGATGACCCTCGATACGACTTCGTATTA
>JADFNE010000066.1 GCA_022563535.1 Myxococcales bacterium | reverse complement strand
CCGTGGACCTCGAACCCGAACCAAACTTCAACGTCACGCGTTTCTGTAAGGAAGAGATCTCGAGGAACAAGGAATGCCACTGTTACTAGGCAGAAGACTGTGAGTCCGGTCATCCACCAGGGCCGAGGCGGTGCCTCGAGTGGTTGGGAGATGTCTTTCACGTGGCACACGCCGGATTTCGGATTGGCGCTCGGCTGCACCAGACAGCAAACTCCGGGTACACCGCGCGGCTACGCATCGCTGCATGGGTAGATGCTGAGTTCCAAAGCGATTCCCGAAGACAGGGATGGCTCTCTCATTTCAAGTTTTGACATAAGACCCTTGGGTTCATGTGGTCAACGCAACACTTTGTCTGAACCCGCAACGTGGCGTAAATGCCGATGAATCAAAGGAATAGCCGCTGTTTCATAGGGGCACGTAGCGCTTAGCTGCGGGTATCCTGGCAACGCGGTCTCAATGACAACGACAACTGCCTGCTCCAACAGTGTTTTCCACGGAAACCGACTTCTTAAGTTGTTCGCGAACTCTCCTCATCAAAGCGGCGCACCACCTCAGCAATATACCCCGCAAGACCTGGAGTTCGAAACCCGGTGGAGCGGTGTGACGGCGGTGTTGCGTTGACCCATTGAGATCACCCCCGTTATCGGCCATTTCTTCAAATTTGCGGCGTATTTTTCTATTTTCTCCGCAACAGACGGTCAGGTCGTTCGCACGGTGACCCTGCGGCTAGAAAAAACAAGCTAAGTTTTCGCAATGTCCAAGCGAGCGACGTACTTCCAATCCACCAACTAGAAGGAGTTGCACCATGCATGCAGGAATAGCCTTTGGAAGCAGATCACGATCGCGTGTCTTAGCGTTGGCCCTGTTCTTTCTGTCAACCACGTCTTTCAATGCGTCGGCAGAGCGAGCTCTCGGAGTGCCAGCGCAATTGAGCGAAATCAGGGCGATGCTGGCTGATATGCGGACGATGCAAGCACGACTTGATGCAAAGCTCAACACTTTGCAATCCAGTGCAGACTCAACGAGCGAATCGTTGAATTTGGCCCACACCAAGTTGGACATGGTCGATTCATCGATCATCGAGGTCTTTGAATCGGTCAATTCTGTCGAAGTCACCACTCAGGTATGTATGTCTGCAGAATTCGCGACATCGGTAGGACTGGGAGAACATGGCGAGGCGGGTGTGGGCTGGCCCAATGTACTTGACGCAAAGTTGGTCGTACAAGAGGATGCAGGCTTGGCATTGGCGACGGGGCTAGGCCAGGAAATCTGCATCCAGATTCCACTCTATTCTGTCTTTGTCGAGGGGCAGCTGGCGATTTCCCCTGGTGCCAAGAATCAACTTGATGAGTTGATTGCACTGGTATCTCAACCAGCGTTGAATCAGGCCGCCGTCGTGGGTGAGATCTACTATCAAACCGTGCCCTCACCCAGTGCGGTAACTGGAGTCTTTGAGGACCTAATTTTAGCGGCGCTGCCTGGTGGTGATCCAACTATCATGATCGATCCCGCCACCTATGATCCGCTGGTCCCGCCTCTCATGAAGACAGCGATCGCGTTTGCGCCGCTCATTGTGGAAGCGGCAATCAACGACCCCTGTGCATCCATTCAACAACTCGACGTCTTGAATCTAACGACCGCAGCGGCATTTGACCCGGTATGCAGCATCGCAGCCGATGCAACATTCCAGGCAGTGACGACTATCGATAGCGTACTGAGAATTGGCCTGTGCGCGGTCACATTGGGTATCCATTGCCCATGATGTGCCCGAAGACAGGGATGGCCTTACAGCTGAGGGCTTATACTTTTCGATGTTCGCCAGCGGAGAGGATCTTCCGCCGCTAGGCTGTGTTCGAATGAGTGAGCAGGCCTACTCCAAGTATTACAGCAGCGCGCGGACCAGACGCGGCGTGTTGGTCTTTGCAGTATTGGTGTTCTTCGTCACCCTGGTTTCGTCAGTTGCAGTTGCGCCCATCAGCGCGTCAATTGTGCAAGGCGAACTCGCATTCATGGTACTAGGCGTTGTTGGCATGGTGCTCCTCCGCTGTCCGCGCTGCGGCAAGGGTCCTTTCCGCCGCGGGAACTTCAGTAATGCCTTCGCACGGCAATGCATGAACTGCGAGCTTCCGATCTACAGAGACGGTACGAACCGCTAGCGCCCGAAGACAGGGGCGGCTCTCTCATTTCAAGTTTTGATATAAGACCCGTTATCGGAAATCTCTTCAAATTTGCGGCTTGATTTTACTATTCTTAACCGCGGTTCTTCCAGGCGCGGTCGATTCTTCTCATCAGTGCCGGGTACACGATGTAGTGCCGAAACGGCGCGATCATTGCCATGTAGGGGGGCCCGAGCCTTCCACGCATCTTGACGTAGACCCCCATCTGCCCGCGATACGAACCGTCGGGCTGCGGAACCCAGCCGATGTGCATGACCGCATGCACAGTAGAATTCGATAGCTCGAGAGCCCATTCGTCGTCGGTTCGATACACGGGTCGAAACGGGCTGTCGCCGGCGGTCTCGTCGGTCTCCGGAGAGAGATCATCCGGCAAGCGATCGCGCAGCGAAGTTTCGCTGCACCCGGGAATCGGCAGGCTGTTGATTTCCTCGTCCCAACCAAAGCGTGCGCCCAACCAACTGCGCAGCGCGAAGAGAGCCCGGCTCATTCTTGAACCAAAGTCCGCTGCGGGATCGAACGAAACGAAGAGGTTCCGAAGGTCGGAGAACTCTTCGAGCGTTCCCGTGGCTGGGAGAAGCCAGGCGTCGATCAACTCGAAATCAGGCGCGATTCCGGCGATCCGCCATGGATACTTGGCATGCTGAGAAGGATGGATCCGCGCTTCAGTTCCCATTTAGTAGTACGGCTCGAGTCCCCGAGTCCGATCTCCAGTGGTATTCGACATCGGGCGCTGATTCTGGTGGCGGGCTGACGCCAAATCGCACTGCTTTGAAACCATGCTTTTCGTAGAATCGACACGCCTTCGTATTCTCTCGATGGGTATGCAATTCAAGGCCATCCGAAGAAAGCTCCCGGGCTTTGCTGAGGAGCGCGAGCCCCAGGCCAATCCGCTGGGCGCTCGGTCTCACATACAGCCGATCAATGTAACTACCCTTCAGCGCCAGGTAGCCAAGAATCTGCCCTTGCTCCTCCGCGACCCAGAGATCTGCGCCCGGCAGAATCATTTCCCGGAAGTACCGCGCGCTGTCTTCGAGCGTGATCACTGCTTCCGTCTCCAGAAATTGATAGGTGTCTTTCCGCGTCTCGTGCCAAAGGGCGACAGTGGTGGACATGTCGGATTCGCTAAAGGGTCGGACTTGCACTTGTGGAGTATGTCAGACCTCAAAACTTGGTGTCGGGGGGGGCCGAATCCGTAGGGAGCGTAGGCCACTGCATCATCGAGCACGTCGAGAGTCGCCTTTTCAAACTCTGCAAGGTCGTTCACTGAGAAGAAGTAGCGGAACGCCGCATCAGATCCTGCATCCTTGGAGTTGTGTTTCCATCGGACTTGGTCTTTGAACATCAGATTCAGTTTTCCGCTGGTGCCTCGAAATCGCTGCGCTTGGGTTTGTGCGACCTGATCCTCGTTGCCCACAAGCCGACACGCGGTGAGCGGGTCGGTGCCGAATATCAAGAAATCAAAGTCTTTCCGGTGCTCGCTGCCGTTCCGCTCGTATGTCAAGTTCCCGTGAACCGTGTCGACTTCCAATACCTTGCTCGACAGGTGAGTCGTGACTTCGAGTTCATCGTTGATTGCGCCGAGTTCTTCTGTGACTCGCCAGATGCCGCTTTTGACGAATCTGTAATCGCCGTCAAATATCGATCCTGAGTTCAGCCGCGGCAATGTGAACGCGGTGTAGGGGTCGTCGAGAGAGACTGGGCCACTTTCCGTGACCTTCATGGCCGTGAAGATTTTCATCCGTTCGCTAGTAAAGTAATGATCCAGCAGAGATCTTGCCGTGCCCGAGATCCAGATGTGTGTCAGGGTATCGCCGAGGACATGCTTTGCATCGCTGATCGAGGGGGGCAGCGCATTGACAAAACCGTCTTGCAGAAAATGAATTACACGTGCCTCGTCCGCACGAAACCCCTCGACGTCTCCGTTCTCTCCCCACTTGTCGGCGAGCTCGCGAGCCATTTCTGCTGGATTGCGAGAGATCCAGGTAGGCTCTTCATCGCCCAAAAAATGCACAAGCTCCGGATGCTTGGAAATGTAGACCTGCAATCGGCTTGCTAGTCCGGTGTCTTCGTAGATAAATCTTTGCATGTGACCGAAGACCGAGGCCCCGAGTGCGTAGCACTGGTCTTCACCGCCGACGTTGGCAATTTCGGACACACAGGCGCCGCCAACTCTGTGGGCGCGCTCGATCATCGTGACGTCGCAGCCCGAGCGCTGCAGATAGTTGGCTGCAACCAATCCGTTGATTCCCGCGCCAACGATCACGATTGCCGGCATGGTCATGGCTCAACACATTATCGTATTGCCAATCTCAACCGCGCCGGTCAGGCGAGCTACGCGCGAAGCTTACGATGGATTGCAAGCCCCAGCAGACTCAAGACTGCCGCGATGCCGAGCGGGCCCAGGGACGGGCCTGTCACGACCACCAGGACTTGACCTCGGATCTCACCACCCGGATCTGTCGAGGTGTGAAGATTCAGGTAATAGAGTCCCGCGAGGAGATCGGCCTCCTTGACAGCGTCGAGTACCTCGTTGCCAATCACAGGTGGACCTGCGACTCCAACTCCGACTTGTACGCCTGCACTCTGGACGGGCGTCGCGGGCCCATGAAAATGCATTGCGGTCGGCGATCCGTTGAGTCCACTCCAACTGATGTTCCAGCTGAGGACCTTGGTAACCGTGTCGAAGTCCATTGTGGCCGCACCGAGACCGGGTGAGCCACTTCCGGCGCCGGCGTTTGCCGACGGGCCGTCCAAAGTTGCGGTCAGGTTGACCGTCGCAGCGCTGGCGTGTAGCGGTAGACAAGCGACCAGCGAGAGCACGATCAGAGCGGTATGAATTCGCATCAGAAACTTCCTCCGAGATAAACCAACACTAAGCAGCTTGTACAAGCCAGGTTGAACAGCAGTCAGAGCAGTTTCGTGCGGCTCTTGGACTAGAAGATCAGCATGACAGGGTAACACCGCGAATTGCAAGCAAAATCTCTGCCTGACCTTGAAATTGTCCCTTGGCGCGGATGCTCGACCGACGAGTTGGCGCCCACCGCCGAAGCAACAGCCGATAGATGCCGACCCCTTTCGGATCGGGACATTTTACCAGTGATTTTGAGCCATTTGTCATGCTGCTACTGATCTGCGGATCGGTCGAGTAGGCCAGCTCAATTTGACACAATTTTCGACACAATTGTCCTCCCGGAACCACTCTTGATTGACTCTAGAGAATCAAAGGGGGGAGGGAGATTCCGCGATGCTGCCCACCACCAGGATCCTGTTGCTCCGCTGTTCCATTGCGATTTGCCTGTTGACGGCTCCATCGTCGGCCCTCGCGGCCACGATTTGGAGTGGCCCAATGATTACCTTTTCCAAAGACGCATTCGCCGACCATACCCTGGCCGAAAACCAGGATCGCATTACGGATGCGGTCTGGATCGCGCGTGCGGGCAGCATGGGCATCTACAACTTCGCATCCGAGGATGCTTTTACTTCATCGAGCCCAGCCGACACCGAATGGGCCTGGGCTCTGAGCGGGTTCAACGTTGGGCAGGAAATTGCCGCGGCGAACTTCGAAAACCTGACATTCAATACCTGGTTCGTGGCACACGGCGGCCGGGGCGATGGGCCGCCATCGACGGTCGGCATTCCCGGTGTCCTGCACTTGATCAGCGATGACATCTACATCGACATCAGTTTTACAAGCTGGGGGGAAGAGCCTGGATCCGGTACCCCGTTTTCCTACATCCGCTCCACCGCAGTCCCCGAGCCCTCCACCGGTATGTTGCTCGGCCTTGGTTTGGTCGGCCTGCTGGCGAAACGCCGCCGCCGTAGCTAGTCGCTCACAATCGGAATTGGCTCCGCCTCACCGCCACGTCCAGAGTCCCGTCTAGGGGAGCAGTCGTCCGGCACGTAAGATCCGGGGTCCCCAGTAGACATGATCGAATGCGACGCGCTCTACCCCTTTGCCCCTCGAAGGTGCGTGGATGAAGCGTCGGTTGCCCTCGTAGATGGCTACATGGTTGGTCCTGGTGCCACCCAGCCGAAAGAAGAGCAAGTCGCCAGGTAGCAGCGCGTCCAACGAAACCGGCACTGCTTGCCGCTCCAGGTCTCGGGCCGTCCGCGGGAGACCACGCATCCCTGCGCGCCGATAGCTGTAGACCACGAGGCCACTGCAGTCGAAACCTTCCTCGGGAATGCTGCCGCCGTTTCGGTACGGCACGCCGATCATGCGGCGCGCCGTATCGACCACGGCCTTGCGCACTGCGCTCGGGCTCGCGCCATGGGAAAGAATTGCAGAGGACTCGGACGGCACGGGTGATGCACAGCCGGTCAGGAGCGCCATCACCAGGACGAATGCTCCTACTAATGAGTGCTGTCGCGAAGTCGCCATTGCCGAGTGTGTAGCGCTGTGGCTCATGCGTTTCTTATCGGAGGATCGCTACCGAGACAAAAGACGCCAGTGATCGAACTCGAAGGAGCCGGACATTAAGGCAGCGCTTTTAGTACGAACTCGCAGCAGAGGGACGCTGTTGGTCTTTGGCGGTCGGAAGCCATGACATCATCATCGACTATATGACTTGAAGTCATATGACACTGAACCGTTGTTGACCCTATGGGCGAGCCATGTCATCGTGATGTCATTGAGTCTAATTACCCTTTGGAGGAAGGCGAGATGAAGTCGATGAAATACAAGCCATTAGCAGTACTCGGTCTAGCGCTTGCTGCGGTCGTGATGATGGGTGCTGGCGATCGACCGGAACGAGGCCTCAACAGCGATGCGGTGGACGAGTTGGTCGCCGCCGGCGTCGACAAAGTACCTCGGTGAATTTACGCCCGTAGTTTCCACGGACGTTGGTGACGGATGGACAAAACACACCTTCGATCCCGACGGAGGCGACGGCCCGATCTGCATTGCGGGAACAGCGTTTTCGGCATTCAGCCGGGAAGGCAACCCCGCCAAACTTCTCATCTTCGAGCAAGGCGGTGGCGCTTGTTGGCAGGACTTCTACAACTGCAACGTCCTTTCCGAAGCTCAAGAGCCGCCGGGACCGCCGACAGGGATTTTTGACTTTGACTCGATGGACAATCCCTTCGCCGACTATTCGATCCTCTATATGCCGTACTGTGACGGCTCGGTCTTCTCGGGAGATAATGACGTCTTCGACCCGGCCTTTGGTGTTGCAATTGGAGAGTGCCCGCAGCCGTAATTCGCTTCCATCGCGGGCTACGAAACCAATCTGCCGGCATAGACCTGGCGAGAAACGTCTTTCCGAACGCCAGCGAGATTACGGTTGCGGGTTCGAGCGCGGGCGGTGTTGGCGTCGCAGCCTTCGCACCGTTCCTCGTCCGGCTCGCCTACGACAACCAGGTCCATCTCACGGTCTTCAATGACGCCGGGCCAGTGACGGTCAATCCGAACGCGATAGGCTCCATTGCTGCGCGTGCGGCCGATTGGCAGTTCGGGCAGTTCTATCCCGCGAGTTGCACGGACTGCGACGACATGGGTGACCCGACTGCAATCATTCAGTGGAGGCTCGACAACGATTCCACGATCCGCGAGGCGTTTTACGAGACGGATGCTGATCTGACCAACCGCTTCTTCCTCGAACTCCTGTTCGACCCGGTGACATTCCGCAACCTCGTCGTGACTGGCCACGGGCTCTTGAACGAATCGCACCCCGACCGCTATAAGCGGTTCATTGTCTCGGGTGACACGTCGCATACTGCCCTTCAATCGCCGCTGTTCTATTCACAAGAGGCGGACGGTGTCCTGCTGAACGAGTGGACTGCGGACTTTCTCAAGCCGACACCGTTCTGGGAAGACATCGTAGAGGCCCCGGTACCGTAGATCGAAGCGATCTGAAACCAAAAACGCGAGGGTTCCGCGGCGATTACCGCCGCGGAACTCTCGCGCAGGGAGCCGAGATCTTCGCTTCGTGCACTCATGCCGGGTTGAGACGTGGCTAGGGAACGGCGATCCGAAAGACGTTGTTGGTGCCAGCGCCCGTGACGTAGACATTGCCGCTCAAGTCCACGGCAAGGTCATGGGGGATCGTGAGTGAATTCGTTCCATCACCTTCTACGTTGATGATCTCCGTGATGACCCCACCCGGCGTGATCCAAAAGACATTGTGGCTGGCAGAGCCCGCGACGTAGACATTGTCGTTGGCATCGACGGCGATGCCACGGGCAAAATCGAGTGGACTGGTCCCGTCGCCGCTTGCGTCGATGATCTGCGTGATGGTGCAGGGTGTGCCCGTCGTGCTGCAGGTTCCCGCCTGTCGATCTCGATCTTGAATGCGTTGTTGGTGGTCGAGCCGGTGACGTAGACATTGCCGCTCGAGTCCACGGCAATGTCATGGGGGTCAGCGAATAGATTCCCGGTCCCGTCGCCGGTTCCGTCGATGATCACCGTGATGGTGCACGGTGTACCCCCCACGCTCGAGCTGCATGTTACCGGGTTCGCGATCCTGAAGACGTTATTGGCGCTAGTGCCGGAACCCGTGATGTAGACATTGCCCATCGAGTCCGTGGCGATGCCATGGGGGACACGGAGTACAATCCCGGCCTTGTTTCCCCCCGGGTCGATGATCACCGTGACTGTCTCGACCGATGATCTCCGAAAGCTGCGGTTGCTTTCAGCGCTCGAAACGTAGAGATTGCTGCTGGAGTCAAAGTCAAGATCATAGGGGCCTTTGAGAGTATCTGGGCCGCTGACGGATCTTTGCTCCATGACCTCTGTGATGGTACACGGTATGCCGCCAGTGCTACATCCGCCGGTCGGTGTAATTTCAAAAACGTTCCAGCTTTCAAAGCCAGTGACCATGACATTGCCACTGATGGGGTCCACTGCAACGGCAAGGGATTCACAGAGCGGCTTTCTGTTGTTGCGGTCAGCTAAATCACATGACCCGTTACCGGTCTCGCCGAAAACGTCGATGATCTCCGTGATGACGCCACCTGGCGTGATCTTGAAGGCGTTGTGGGTGAGAAAGCCCGTGACGTAGACATCGCCGCTCGTCGCGTCGACGGCAATACCTTGGGGAAAATTGAGTGTCTTCCCAGTGTCGCCGGTCGCGTCGATGATCTGCGTGGAGGTGAATGCCGGCCGCGTGCCACTACTACCAGCGTCACCGTTGCCGATGCCTTTGCCGCAAGCCATGAAGAGGATGGACCCCGCGAAAATCCCCAAGATTTGAAACGCAACTGGGACAGTCAGCATTGGAAGCATCAGTCGGATTGAACGTGGGGAGGTCATCGCAGCTCCTTCTCAAGAGTCAGAATTATAGTGCGCGGCGTTGCGTAAATCTCAGCACTCATCGTGTTGCCTACTAGCTGCGCTCGCCACCTGGAGACCTGCGTGGAGGTTGCGGGGGCTTCTGGATTCATCAGCGTTAAAGGTGTTACTTAAAATCGGCACTTAAAATCGGCACTTAAAATCGGCACTTAAAATCGATAGATGAGTCGCCATTGAATGGACACATAGTCCGAATGCAAGGAACCCACATCCGCGAACGGTACGACGTAGGTCGCATTGATCTCGGTAAGGAAGTTCGGGGTTGCATAGATGTCGATGCCGGCCCCCCAGCGGAGCGCGCCGTCGAGACTCGACTCGGTCGTTTTGATGATAAAGTCGGCGGGCACGACGAGATCCGCGTCAACGTTTGTCGTGGTCAAGCCAAAGGTCGCGATGTCGGTAATAAGTCTGGAATGGCGCAATCCCACGCCGAACTTCCCGAAGGGTTGAAACCGCCCGGTGATGAAGGGTAGATACGCCTTCACGTTCGCTGTGATCGTCCAAATTTTGTCGACCTCGACCGTGTGTGTCCCCGTCGAGTTGTTGATGTCCAGGTTCGATTTGTTGGAACCGATCAGCCATTCGCCCTCCAACTCGAACGCCGCCCGTGGCCCAGCGCGATAACCGAATACACCGTTCACGCCGAACCGGTAGTCGTCGTCAATGTCTGTACCATCCACCGTGATCAATTGCATAAGGGCTCGGTCGGCACCATCAATTGCAACGATGTTTGAATTTCCATTTTGGAACGACAAAGTGCTGGCTAGTTTGGTCAGGTCATCATCGAAGTCATTGTCCCAGACAATTGGAAAGCCGACGCCTCCGCCACCTCCCACATAGAAGCCCGGGCGCACGTATTCGGAGGCGTCGTCTTGGCCTTCCTCCTGTGCAGATGCTCCGGGAGCCAACGCGAAAAATACGATCAGCAGAGCGCAGATGCAGCTGGCCAGGTTCCGCATGGTGATCCCTCCAGGTTCGAAGACTGCCAGACTCTACAAGACGGGCTAATTCGTCAGCGGCCCCCTCTCGCAGCCAGGCTGTGGGGGTACACCGACGCGATCGCCTTCACCGACGACCCTTGTTGGATTTTGGTCGAGCGACTATAGGCGAGATCGAAGTGGATCGCGCGGAATTGCCACCATTTTCTTGCAGCCCAGGTTCATCCGGAGGGCCCGATCCACGGTGGTAGCGGGAGCCGGGCTGTGGTTGGAGCAGCAGTTACCGAAACTCGACCCGCTATTCCTTCATTAATAGACCTCAATAACTCCCGGAATTGCCGCCGCTCCCCATCGCTTCTTCCGGATTTCGAACTGGGTCTTGCGCTCCAATGAAGCTCTGTTGCGTCAGCAAAAAAAGCGGGCGCCGCCGCTGCAGCGCCCGCGATCTCAACGCGAATCAATCAACGTAAGGTCAAGACCAGGTCCCCACCTTGCCGCCCTGCAGGTCGGACTCGTTGAACCAATGACTCGTCACAGCCTTGGTCTCGGTGAAGAACGAGATGCCATCTGTCCCCATGCAGTGCAGGTCTCCGAAGAAACTGTTCTTGTGTCCACAGAACGGGAACGTCGACATCGGGACCGGGATGCCCACATTGATACCCACCATGCCGGCATCAGTCCGGCGGCTGAACTCCCGTGCATACCTCCCGTTCATCGTGAAAATCGCTGAGCCGTTCGCGAACTCACTGGCATTCATTTCCGCAAGGCCTTCTTCGAAATCCCTCACGCGCTTGACGCTGAGCACCGGGCCGAAGATCTCGTCGATTCCGATCCGCATATCCGACGTGACGTTGTCGAACACGGTCGCCCCCATGAAGTAGCCGCCCTCATAACCTGGAACGGTGGGATTGCGTCCGTCGAGGATCAGGTCGCCTCCTTCCTTGGAACCCTTGTCCACCCAAGCGTGGACCGATTCTCGATGTTCACTGGTGACCATCGGACCCATCTCGGTATCTGGCAACCAGGCAGCGCCCATCTTCAGTCGCTTCGCGATGTCGAGGATCGTTCCGACCAGTTCGTCGGCGATTTCTTCCTCTACACAAATGGCGGGAAGCGCCATGCAGCGTTCGCCCGCACACCCGAAAGCAGAGTTGATGACGCGCTGGGCGGTGGCCAGAATCGGCGCATCCTTGAGAATCAACGCGTGATTCTTGGCCTCGGTCAACGCCTGAACGCGCTTGCCTTCCGCCGCCGCCGTCTTGTAGACATGCAGTCCAATCTTCTTGGAACCGACCAGCGTCACACCCCTGACCATGGGATGCCGGAGAAGGGGTTCGGCTTCATCTCGCGATGCGGTCACCATATTCATCACGCCGGCGGGAAGGCCAGCCTCTGCCAACAACTCGACCATGCGCATGGCGGTCTGGGGAACCAGACTCGCGGCCTTCAGCACGTAGGTGTTGCCGGTCGCGATCGCTAGCGGAACCATCCAGCCCATCGGGATCATCGCCGGAAAGTTGAAGGGCGCGATGCCGACAAATACACCCAGCGGCTCCCGGTAGCTGACCGTGTCGAAACCCGTCGATGTATTCATGGTCGAGCGTCCCTGCATGGTCACTGGAACCGAGCACGCCAACTCCACGACCTCGATGGCCTTGAAGACGTCGCCGTGGGCTTCTACGAGGGTCTTCCCCATCTCGGTGGCTAGCAGTGTGGCCAACTCGTCCTTGTGTTTATCGAGCAACGCCTTGTAGCGGAACATCACCTGGATGCGCTGGCTGACCGGCGTATCTCGCCAGGCCGGAAAAGCGGCGTGAGCCGATTCCACGCAAGCATTGACCTCGTCGATGCTGCAGCGCGGCGCTTCGGCCATGAGTTCACCTGTGCTGGAATTTGTAACGGGCATGTAGACGCCGCTCTTCGATTCGTGCCATGCGCCGTCCATGAAATATTTGAGTTTCTGGGGTGTCTCGGTTTTGAGTGCGACGCTCATGAATCTTCCTCCGTCGCTCGCTTCGCTGTAGCGAGGACCGCTGAGTTCGAGCCAGCATTGCTTTGCCAGGGTCCGGCATTCGCGAGAATCGCGGCTGCCGAGTCCGCTCGAGAGGGCTGGATTCTATCACCATTGCCCGGCGAGGGGAACATCGAAAAAGCGCAGGTCCGCCGCGAAATAGAGGGTCCGTACTCCCGCTCTCCGGGAAGCAGGGGCAGGCGACCGTAGATGCTCTCGTCGCGGATCAACTGTTTGTCGCTCGGCAGCGGTGAGGCTTCAGGGCGGGTGCTCACGCTGACCTTTCTCTCGAGCTCCAGATGGATTACGGGTTCTGCTGGCGCACTACGATAATCTCAATGTCTGTAATCGGAGGACGTGTCCGTGAAGCTTGGGTCGGTGTTGATTGCCGGTGGGATGGTCGTTGCTCTCGCGAGCGCCTGCGCGTCAGTGAAGCCCCTGTACAAAGGTGAGCGTCGAGCGCGAGAGGAGGTGGCGGTGTTGAAATTGGCCACGACCGGAGCGATCACGAACATCAACGGACTCGCCCTCGAGGGGCGTGCATATGAATTGTTGCCGGGAAGATATGAAGTGAATTTCCGTTCGTACTTCCGGGGCGAATTGATCAATCCGGCGGCCAAGGGCCAGCGCTATAGGCGGGATTGCACCACCGAGTTCAGTGCTGAGGCCGGGCACTTGTACGAAATCAGTGAGGGCAAGCCACGATACATGACCGGAAATCGGAAGGAGGCTGGACGCGAAATGTATGTATTCGACGCTCCTGTTTATCTCGCCGACGTGGATTCTAAAGGCATGGCAATCAAGGCCACAAAGGCAGATTGCAGATATCGAAAATAGTCGAAGACGTTAATTGCCCGGTGGGGGGGAGATCCCCGAACTGACATTTGCGGTTTGACGCGCCGCGATCTCCCGAACGGTTGCTCGAATGCCAGCAACGCGACGACCGAGACCGTAGTGCGGGTGCTCGCCAAATCCCTTCCACAGCGGACCGCTCGCACTGAGCGCCTCGCCGATCAACCACGGGTATTCAACTGCAACGGCCTCCCAGTACTTCACGGCACCACTCACATCGAAGCCCGCGGTGGCTGCCAGGTGAAGGCCGTATCGATCCGCTCGGAGTTCTTGTTCTTGCCACGTTTTTTCCGGGTCATCGAACAACACATGGGCAAATTGGTGAGCGAGCACCATACCGAGGGTGTCGTCGTCTGCGACGAAACTGGTTACGCCTTCGGGTACGTAGATCAATAGCTTGCTGCCCTGGCCCGTGACGATCCGATAGTCGTGGTCATGCGAGAGAATGAATTTGACAGGGCATCCATGAGCCAGTTGCACCGGTAGTTCGAGCTGTGCTTCGCCACGCAGAACGAGTATCTGGAGCGAACTGCGCTCCGAGGTTTCGAGCAATAGATCGGAGAACTCACTCTCGGTACGAATCGTTTTTCGGTCGATCTCGAGCAGTTCGTCACCAGGTCGAATCCCCGCGAGATCGAAGCTGCTGCCGGGAACGACATGTACGACGCTGAGATGTTCGCCGAGCGCATGGTTCCGATTTGCGGCTGCGCGAATCGAATCATCGGCAAAAGTGCCCGGGTGAAATAGAAGTACTCCGGCCTGAGGCCTGAGCGGGGCGCACCGCTTCGCGCTGCCCGTGGTCAGGGCGTACTCGATGTCGAGCACTCGGGCTCTCTGCTTGACGTAGTTGCCCACACTGGTGGCTGCAACTTCCGCCACGGACCGGTCGAGTTCTTCCGGCGAGACCTCGGGCGGAAGCGGGGCACTGGTGCAGCCCCAAGCGCAGGCGAGTGCTGTGGCGATCCCACTGGCTGCGATCTTCGGCATCATTCGAACCGAAGCCTCAGTGGTTCTCCCCGTTTCTGTTTTCCTTTGATCTCTTCGATCGTCTTTCGCTCTGCAAGTACGCGAGCGGGAGTAGTTGGATGAGTTCTGCGATGGCCCGTGAAGTAGTCGACGTTGACGGTCAATCCTAATTGCAGCAGGAATCCGGGAGCCAACGGATATCCCGCGATGGCGGCCAGATAGATTCCCACGTAGTCGGCCCGCGCCTCCGACCTTCTCGAAGCCCAGGGATACCTTCTATTCGATGGACTGGCGAGTATGTTGTGCGCGAGTTCATGTCCCACCACTTGTGCCACCATCGTGTCGTCTGTGTAATACCTCATGAAGCCAGAACTGACTGCAATGGTCTCACCCGTCGCATAAGCGATGACTTGGTCGTTGACAGTAATCGACGCCGGGTAGCGGCAGCCGAGCTGGGTATCGACTTCGAGGGCGAGCGTCTCGTCCTTCCTCGCGATCTCCAATACATTCATTTCTTCAAGCCGGGGCTCGCTCCCGTAAAAGCTCTTTGAATTACGCAGCAAAGAACCGTTCACCTTCAACACTGCGTCTGTGACCTTTAGGCCTGCCCGCTCCGAAGCCATCCCGGGGAAGACCGCGGTCACGAAGAAGCGGTGCTTGGGTCCAAATCGCTTCCGCGCTACAGGCTGAAGCGAAATAGGCAGGCCCTCGAGATCCACCAGGCTCGCGCCAAAAATGGGCGAGACGGTCTCTTCGCAAATCTCCCGGCCCGCGATCTGGAGGCGCTGCGCAATGCGCTGAAGGCGTCTCGAGCGATTGAGCCAATGGTCCAGGGCGAGCTGAAGTAGTCGATCGGTTTCGAACTCGGCGGAGGCGACCGGCTGATCAGGATCTACTCGAGGGGTCTCCGCAACGAGGGCCTGGGCGGACGATGTCACCAGGAGAATTGCGACAACCCAACCCGCCGCGAGCTGGCTCAGTGGCTCTTTCGTTTTCTTCCGAGCCAACATCACCAGATCACGCCCCGGCCCGATCATCAGAAGCGATACTGAAGCCCCACCCCGACCGAGAGATATTTGAAGGACTCTATCGCTGACACGGGCAGCACATAGCTCGCCTCGACATCCATGACGATATGTTCCGTGATGTAGAAGTCCAGGCCGCCGCCCATGCGAAGTGCGATCGACGAATACTTGTTGCTTGAATCGCTGATCGACCCTTTCGTATTGGTCGTAACGGAATCGACATAGAGGGTGCCGGCCCCGAAAATGACAAAGGGCTGGTAGCGACCCGAGAGGAGATATCCCTTGGCATTGCTGCTAACGAAAAGCGCTTGGGTGGTCGTCGTGGCGATCTCTCCCTGTCCGGGAGTCCTCACCGATCGCGACACCTCGTCGAGCCATTCGATTCCGAGTTCGGTCGAAAGCCGTTCATTGCAGCGGTAGCCTGCACGAGCCGTGAAGCCCGCACTCCCCTCCGTGCCGGCCACGGAAATGCCGAAGGGCGATAGCAAGTCGCCCAGGCTGTCCTCTGCGTCATCATTGAAGCTGTCACTGGGGTGTCCATAGCTGGCATTGAATCCTACCAGCCAGCCTCGGCGTCCATGTTTTGCATCCGTTTCTTCGCCTCGCAAGGCCATATCCATCGTCCAGCAGGCGGCCACCATGAACAAGCCGCTGCCCAAAGTAACAATGACTGCGTCGTTACTGGAATTTCCGATCGCCGGCGATGCGGTGAGCATGATTCCCAGCAGGATGATGATGACACGCTTGCCCACGTCTATTCTTTCCCTCTTCTCGAGATCACGATCCAAAACGGGTGCACCAGGGTACGAGGCGATGATGTCATTCCATTTAAACCTCTGCAAGCAGCTGGCGTGAAGGTGTCGCTGCGCCCAAATTGCCGACGAACCCACGATGAACTCGCCTATTGATTGTTGTGCGGACGTGTGGGATGCTGGATTACGTGTATTGAGGAAGGCAGATGAGCTAGCCAGCGGGTTGTTGGAAAACCGCTCGAAAATGAATCAGAGTCATGAATCATGAGTCGTCGTCGTAGTCACCGTGGTAGTCACCGTCATAGTGACCATCATTGGCACCAAATCGTCTTGTCATTACTGACAGTCGCGTTGGCAGTTGCATGTACGGTTGCCAACGAGACTGGATCCTCCGGATCGCTCTCCGAGCCGTTCCTCGACGTCACGGCAACCTGGGAAGGGACCTGGGAGAGCACTGGCAAGCTGACAGGAGAGAGTGGAACCATCGTAATCGTTTTCGTGCAAGATCTCGATTCGAGGACATCGGAGGGCGTATCGAAGGTGACGGCCACGACGGAGATGACGACGACGACAGTGGTGACCTCCGACTGTTTCGATACGGGAGACGGTTTGTCTGTGGTGGACTTCGTTCAGCTGACCGGGGATCTGATCCTTATTCCCGGCGGGTTTGTCGACGGCAAATTTATTTTTCCACAGCAGCTTTCGGTAGTTCTCGATATATTGGGCAACGATATGGTCGGTACCTACCGAGTGGCTTCTCATATTTTTGGCTCGGCCTGCCTAGGCGATGTCGGAACCATCACCGCAACACGAAACTGAACCTATCCGCTAGTGGGGGCGACCCGCTCGAACATTCTTCGGGCGCGCAACGGCACTTTGCCGGTGTCGATGAGCTCGGCCATGAGTTCGCCGGTCGCGGGGCTCATGCAGACGCCGAGTCCTCCGAAGCGCGACGCGATGTAGCCGTTTTGCCATTCCGGGAGTCGGCCCATCACGGGCTTGTGGTAGGGCGGTGTCGGCGCCAGGGCGAGTAGATCGCCCCGATGTTCGAGGATCTTGGCGTCTTCGAGCGCGGGCAGAATCCGGGCGACACCCGCCAGGATTTCCAGCTTAATTTCTTCGGTCAGACTGGCGTCGAAATTGGGCCGCTCGATGAAATCCGGACCGTACATGGCGAGGATCACCTCGCCGTTTTTCTTGGGGAGGATCCAACAATCCCCGGCTCCGAGGGTATGGAGCGGTAGTCCCCCCGGTACGTGCGCGCGCAGGCACTGGATGAGGAAAGGGCGGCAGCCGATCTCGCGGCCGAGCAACGCGCTCCCTTGTCCGGTCCATGGACCCATGGCGAGCACCACCGCATCGGCCTGGAGTTCGCTTCCCGACGCGAGCCGGACGCCGGTAATTCTGTCGCCCGCAGTCTCAAAGCCCACTACATCTCCCTGCATGATTTTGGCGCCCAGGCTTTCCGCCGCATGGGCCATGCCCAAGGTAAACTTGTAGGGCTCCACCTGACCCGCGGGCTCGGTGATGCCGCCCACGTAGTCCGGGTGTAGCGAGGGGAACTGTGCCCGCAGGGCATCGGAGTCGATCCAAGTACTTTCGACGCCGCCCACCTTCCGGTAGGGGCGGAGTAGCTCCTCGGGCCCACCCGCTTTCTCGAGCATCTGCTGGGTCACGAGGTTGGTGCTGGGCGACTCGCAGTATTCGATGTCGACGCCCCCGCGCTCCGCCAACTCGATCGCGAGTTCCGGCATGCGGCTGTAGGACGCGGCGTGGAGGTAGAGCCAATCCTCGACGCTCTCACCGGGGGGCATTTCCGCGAGATCAAGGGTGTCGCCCTCGATCCCTTTACACTGCATCTTGTATGACTTCTCGTAGGCGAGCATGGCCGGCGGGTAGGTGAACACCGCCCAGGCCTTTCCCGATGCACGGGTGGCGATGGATTCGCGATCGACGATGCAGGTAGAGATTCCTCGGCGTTCGAGGTGATAAGCGATCGAGCAGCCAACGACCCCGGCTCCGACGACAATGACATCCTTGTGTGCTGACATGCAGACTTTCCCTGAGCGTGGCCGAGCGTAATCTGATGGGCCTGCTTCTCTATCCAAAGACAGTCTAAATGCCGAGCGTCGCGCCGTAGGCCTTGATGTATTCAGCGGACTCCCGCTTCATCTCGTCCGAATAGCGATCTTCGAGATGAACGATGAGTTCGCCCTCGTAGGTCGCGATTTCATCGAGCACCAGGACAAAATCCGGGACGCCCGCTGCGCGGTAGGTCGCCGACCCGCGGATGCGCACCGTGTTGCCCTGCTCGAAGGGTCCCTCGAGCAAGATGAGTTCCCTGCTATCGAAACGGCGATCGAATTGATCGAGCACCTGTTTGAAGTAGCTGAGAATGGCCGAGCGACCCTCGAAACACTCGTGTCCGGCGAAGGCGATGCCCACATCGTAGACCGCGTGTTCCGCAAAGAAGGGTTCGACGCAGGTCCAATCGTCGCTTTCGTAGGCCTTCTCGAAGGCAGCCGCGTAGGCGGCGAATTGCGCAGTGATCGACATGATCGACCCTCGGGCGGGGAGCTTTGGGTTTGCTCGATCCTAGCAGGTCCCTCTCCCATTCTCATAATGAGTGTTCGGTGATTCAAGAGTTCTTCTCTCAAGAGGTCCTCGCGTCTTGGCGAACAAATGGGCGGGACAACACACTCGCTCAGTATTGGATAGACGGGAGCATGGCCGGTGCCTCTCCGATTCAATCATAAAAGGAACATCCATGGCAAAGTTCTTGGTCGTCGATGACTCAGCCGTAATTCGAGAATACGTGGGACGCCTGCTCGTCGAAATGCGACATATACCGTTTTTTGCGAATGATGGCGTTCAAGCGTTGGCCGAGGTTGATAATCGCGAAGTCGATGCCGTGATCACGGATATTCACATGCCCGAAATGGATGGGATCGTCCTGATCCAGCGGCTGCGAGATCTGCCGGAATTCAAGTCCAAGCCGATACTGGTGCTTACGACCGAAATGAATACCAAGATCCGAGAGGCGGCCATGGAAGTCGGAGCGACTGGCTATATCAACAAGCCCATCGAACCGGATCGATTCAAAAAATTGATCAATCGAGTGATTGGCTGAGCGGCGTCCGCCCCATCGCGGTTGCCACAGAATCGATGCGATAGCTCGCGGGACGGTTCTCTCAGGTTCATGGAAAACTCCATTTAGGGGCCGCTCCATTTGTCGCCGCCGTTCAACTGCACCCGGCGGTATCGGCGAGAGGTACACGCCACACCCTTGTGATGTTTACCCGTATCGGCGCTAGCATGGCCGTCGGGCGCCGCTGCATCGTGTAAATCTTGAAAAGGGATATCGAGCCATGGGCGAGCTGTCGCTGAGTACGCTGGCCAAACTCGCCGAAGTGATTGGTGCCGGCACCATCGTTACCGGTCTGATTTTCGGCTGGATTCAGCTGCGGCAGTACCGGGTGCAGCAACGCGACGCCGTCGCGACCAACCTGATGCAAACCTTCTACAGCCGGGATCTCGCCCAGGCGATTGCCTTGCTGCAAACCGTGCCGGACGGGATCAGGCAGGTCGAGCTGCGGGCGCGCGGTGAGGACCGCCATCACGGTCACCACTTCTACCGACGACGCACCCGCTCACATCAAGTACCGCGACTGGAAACCACGTTGAGCCTGTGACACACGCTACTCTTGACGACTCACGTTTCATAGATTGTCGCCCGGATGTACGCGGGGAATCGAATTGAGTCAGCAAAGTCTTCGAACTCGGGCGGATGCGTCGTTCACACAGTGGGGCCATTGGGTCTTTGGCCATCCATGGCTCGTCATCATCTCGGTGTTGACCTTCTCGGTTCTCTTGATCTCCCAGGTGCGCCATCTCGAGATCGATACCAGCATCGAGGGGTTTCTTCTAGAAGACGATCCGATTCTGATCGTCTACAACGATTTCCGCGATCGCTTCGAGCGCGACGATCTCGTTACCGTGGCGATTCGTCCGCCGGAGATTTTCGACTTCAAGTTTCTAGAGAAGCTGCGAAAGCTCCACCAAGAACTCGAGGACGATCTCAAATACCTCGACGAAGTCACGAGTCTCATCAACGCGCGCTCGACCCGGGGCGTAGAGGGTGAGTTGATCGTCGAGGATCTCTTCGAGGATTGGCCCGAAAACGAGGCAGAACTCGCGGTGATTCGTGACCGCGCACGCGAAAACCCCATCTACGAGAACCTTCTGCTCTCGCAGAACGGCGAACTCACGACCCTGGCCATTCGCTTTAGCACCTATTCTGAATCCAGTGACGACGTCGATCTGTCGGGCTTCGATGACGAAGCCGTACCCCTTACGGGTGAGCCGTCAGCCCGACCTTTCCTCACCGGCGCCGAGACGCTGGAGGCTGTTGCCGGGCTCTATGCCATTCTCGAGCGCTACGACGCCGACGACTTCGAACTCGAGATTGCGGGTGCGCCGATTTTGACCTCGCGACTGACGAACGAAATGACGGCAGATATGGGGACGTTCCTGGTGGTTTCGATCCTTGCCACTGCGGTTTTTCTCTATCTGCTGTTCCGACGCATCTCCGCCACCTTGATTCCCGTTGGGATCGTTCTCCTGTCCCTCCTCACCACCGTGGGTTTCATGCCGTTGCTCGATATTCCGATGCAGATCCCCACCCAGATATTGCCCGCCTTTCTGCTGGCGGTGGGGATCGGCGACTCTGTGCACATCCTGGCGATCTTCTATCAATACAGAGGCCGTGGCGAGTCGAAGCAAGATTCGATTGCCCATGCCCTGGGCCATTCGGGCTTTCCGGTATTGATGACGAGCCTCACGACCGCCGGCGCCCTGATTTCCTTCGCGTCCGCCAGTCTCGCGCCTATCCACAACCTCGGGATCATCGCGCCGATCGGCGTGGTCTTCGCATTCATCTATACCATAACGCTAGTGCCGGCGCTGCTCGCGGTGGTGCCCATTGGCGAAGCGCCCAGGCACGGCGCCCGCCTCGGCGTGGTGGATCGTATGCTCGAACGATGTGCAGTGCTCTCCACCACACGTCCCTGG
>JADFNE010000065.1 GCA_022563535.1 Myxococcales bacterium | reverse complement strand
ATCGTGTCTTCGAGCGCACCGGTAAGGTGATTGCAGGCCGCTATCACGTTCAGCTTCTCACGTCGCCACAGCAGGTGCGCAACGCGCTTCGCTATGTACTTCTGAATATTCGAAAGCACTTCAAACAGAGAACCGGTCTTGCGCCACCCGTGAAGATCGATGAAGCATCTTCGGGCAGCCAGTTCGACGGCTGGCGCGCAAGCTCAAAGAGCTTGCGCGTGAAGGCATCCACCCAGGAAGATGTAGGAGTCGCCAAGGCAGCAAGCTGGCTCCTCAGCAAAGGCTGGCGCAGACGCGGTCTAATCGACCTCTCCGCAATACCTGGCTGAAAACTCTCCCCCACCCAGCCCTCTCGCCGAAGCCCAGCCCGTCCGCTCAGCCAGACCGGCCCTTTTCTCTAACCGCCCAACGGGCAACCAAGCCAGGTAGAAGGATGACCCTCGCAATCACTGATCAGTAGCCATCCGAACCAGGGTGCGCAGCAGCGCGCTGCGCTTCGCCCCTCCGAGCAACAAGGTCATGTCCTCGTATAGGGCCGGGTCGTTGATTAGAAGACCGAGGGTTCCGTCTCCGCTTTCGATTTTTTCGAGGATTCGATTTAGATTTGCCATCGAGGCGACTGCGTCGCGGCTCATGCGGCCGCTTTCGGGGTCGTAGATCAGGTTGTGGAGCAGTCCGTCTCCACTCCTGATTTCTTGAAAGATGCTGGCCAGTATCGCGAAGGTTTCTTCGACACTGACTGCCTCCGAATCCGGATCTGGTCCATAGATCAAGCTGTTCAAGATTCCGTTGCCCGTCTGGACCTCTGCCAGAATTTCTTCGAGAGAGGCCAGCGAAGTCTCGAGGCTCGCCACCCCGCTCCCGGAGTTGTCGTCGTAGATGACGCTGTGCAACAGGCCGTTGCCGCTCTCGATCTCGAGAATGATGTTGCTCATCGCACTCACCGCTTTTGCGCCCTTGGCGACCACGCCCTCTTCGCTCACGTCGTTCACCACGCGATTCAGGCTGCGGGCGAGTTCTGAAACATTGCCCAGGGCCTCGTTCCCCTGGGCGAGGACGGCGTAGAGATTCGTGGGACTCAGTGCCGGGATCGTTTCGCCGTCGATCAACACGGAACCTTCGAGAGACCCGGGTCGAATTTCGATGTAGCTGTCCCCCAGCACGCCAATCGTTCCGATGGTCGCGACAGAATCCGAGCGCACCCGGATCTGAATCGAATCATTGATGCGCATGGTCACGAGGATCGGCTGATTGGAGCCGAATTCGGTGAATTCCACCGCTTCCACGCGACCCACTTCCTTGCCGGCCATCCACACCGGCGCTCCGGGCAAGAGCCCCTGCACGTTTTCGAACTTGCCATAGATCCGATACTGGCTGGCGAACAAACCGCTTTCGGAGGTGAGCGACAGGATCGCAATGGCAAGAGCAGCGAGACTCGCAATAAAGAACGTCCCCACAATCAAGCTGAGCTGGCGACTATCCGGCATGACTTTCTCCCTCGCGTGCTTCGGGATCGCTCTCCCGGCGACCGTCGGATTCCCCTAAAAACGCCAGCACCTCGGGTGCTGTAGAAGTGCGAAATTCTGCCACCGTTGCCTCCACCTGGAGTTGGCCCCGATCGAGCAAGACGATGCGGTCCGACACGGAGAAACACAACTCGATCTCGTGGGTCACCACGATCGACGTAACGTTCAATTCTGCCTGGAGACGAAGAATGAGCTGGCCAATGCGGCGGGAATTGGCGGGATCGAGACCCGTGGTCGGCTCATCGTAGAAAATCGCCTGAGGTTGGAGGGCGATCGCCCGAGCCACGGCCACACGCTTGCGCATCCCACCCGACAACTCGGATGGCATCATGGGACCCACGCCCTCGAGCCCGACCGACTCGAGACAAGACTCGACTTGCTCGGCCACCTCGTCCTCGCGCAGCCGCAGGTGTTCGCGCAAGGGATACGCGACATTTTCGTATACCGAAATGGAATCGAAGAGTGCAGAACCCTGGAAGACGTAGCCGATGCGCCGTCGCACCTCGAACCACTCGCGCTCACTGAACCTCGTGACGTCACGTCCCTCGACAAATACGCTGCCCGCGTCCGGCTGCAACAGGCCGATCATGTGCTTCAACATGACGGACTTCCCCGAACCCGATCCGCCGAGAATCGTCAGCACCTCGCCCCGGGCCACCGAGAGGTCAACACCTTCGAGCACCGGAACACCGTTGAACGACTTATGGACTCCCGCCAGCTCGATGAACCGATGAGAGTTCGAATCGACACGAAGCTGTTCTTGATCCTGTAACTGGGCTTCAGACATAGATGGTTCCATCATACCAACATCAATATTTTGGCTAGAAAGAAATTAGAGACCAATACTCCGATCGAAGCGACCACCACTGCGGTGGTGGTCGCACGGCCGACCCCGACCGTCCCGCCGGTCGTCTTGAGTCCCAGGTAACAACCGACCGTCGCAATCATCCAGCCAAACACGAAGGTCTTCGAAAGACTTTCCAACACGTCGTTGACCGTGACTACGTTGATCACGGTCTGGAGATAGAAGTTTGTAGTGATGCCGTATTGCTGTGCAATCAGCGCCCCGCCGGCAATGCCGAGGATGTAGGCGAGGCTCGTCAACATCGGAAGCCCAAATGTCAGCGCGAACACCCGGGGCAGCACGAGTTTCTGCACCGGGTCCGCGCCCATGGCGCGTATGGCATCGACCTGTTCGGTCACGGCCATCGAGCCCAGTTCGGCAGTGATACCCGCGCCCACGCGGCCCGACACCATCAGTGCGGTGAGGACCGGGCCGAGTTCGAGCACGAAGGCGAGCCCGACAAAGCTCCCGGTGTAGGGCTTGGCGCCGAAACGAGTCAGCGAAACCACGGTCTGCAGGGCGAGGACCATGCCGGTAAACAGCGCGGTCAGGGTCACGATCGCCGTTGAACGCACGACGAGCGCGTCGAACTGGACCATCGTCTCGTGAACCGGAAAATCCCCGCGAAAAGCTGCCCGAATCGTTTGAACGCCGAGCAGGAAGAACTCTCCCGCCAGGTCGACAGCGCCGAGTACGCGGTCCCCGAGCGATTCGACCTGTGTCCGCAGCTCGATCACGGGCTCGCCTCCGAGACGTCGTCGGTTGGCCCCGGCATCGATCCAGGATCGAAGCCCTGCCACCATTCATCGAATACCGCTTCGGCATCTGCCAGTGATCCCGGCACAGTGAGCACCCAATCCACCACACAGCCGCCTCGCACCAGCGTCACGGTCTTGGTTCGAACTGCGGAATCGTCCTCGGTTGACTCGACGATCTGGGAAAACGCCTGTCCCCCGGCAAACTCGAACGTTTCACTCGATACTGAGCTTCGGTTTTTCAAACCGACGAGCAACTGCCTCCCCAATACAGCGGGATCGGCGTTTGGCTCATCGCAGTGAGAGGTGATCGCCATGAAGGCGTCCCTCGGCCCGCCGAAAGCGAGATCGGCGTCCTTGACTTTCAGCTGGCGCCAAGCTGGCTTTGCGGTCGTTGTGAGGGACTGTGGGTAGGGAACTGAATAGCCCCGTTCGGCGTGCTCGAAGCGCGTCCAAGGGTCAACCGTACTGACACAACTGGTGATCCCCACGACCAGTACCGTATGCAGGGCAGCGGCGCGAAATATCGATCCAGACGAAACTTTGCGTGTATCGATTGTTCCGTGAGATTTTCGCAATCTGTTGGACATCGTGCGCCGAAGCTACCCCATTCCATTCGCGAAGCGGTCACGTCCTGACCGCACCCATCAATCTGCGGCAAGTCGTGGCACTACATCTCCGGATCGGCTGAGAAACACAAGTTCTTGATCGGGCGAATTCATTCACTCCGGGCGAGATTCAAGACGGGTGACAATGCCTACATTGGAACCGTGATTCGATCGCGTTCCAGCTGCGGACTTTGAATCCGGGTTGCACAAGGCTGAGCACTCGGGTATTTCGCCCCCATGCCCGAGAACGAAATCTCCGGAGCCACCGGTGCTCCCCTGGTCCTCGCAAGCGCTTCACCAAGGCGACGCGATCTACTGACACGCGAGGACGTCCGCTTCGAAGTGATCCCCGCGGACATTCCCGAGGAAATGCAATCAGACGAAGCACCAGCCGCCTTTGCCTTGCGCCTCGCGGGCGAGAAGGCGCTGGCCGTGGCCCGGCGCTTGGGCCCGCATCCACCTCGCTGGGTGCTGGGGGCGGACACCATTGTCGTGATCGACGATGACGTACTGGGCAAGCCCACAGATGCGGCCGACGCAGAGCAGTTGTTGGCGCGGCTCGTCGGGCGAACCCACAGCGTCATTACGGCGTTTACCCTGGTGCAAAGCGACGACTGCGTGTTGCACAGCGACTGGCTCGAGAGTCGCGTAACGATGCGAGCCGCGGATGCCGAGGAAATCCGCGACTATGTCGCGACCGGCGAGCCCATGGACAAAGCCGGGGCCTACGCCGTGCAAGGGATTGGTGGGACTCTGGTAGAAAAGGTCGCGGGGAGTATGGATAACGTCATCGGACTGCCCGTCGCGGAAGTGCTCGCAAAATGGGCCAGCCTCTGCGAAGAAAGGTAACGACCCTTGTCGCCAGATCCGGTCAACGACCCCGAGCTCGATGCTGCGATCGCCGATCGATTGTCGAAACTTCGCACGCGCATCGAAGCTGCGGCGTCCAGCAGCGGTCGCGATGGGGCCGACATCACACTACTCGGCGCCTCGAAGATTCAAGCTCCGAAAGTCATCGCAGTGGCGCTGCAAAACGGATTGCGTTGCCTGGGTGAGAACTACGTCCAGGAAGCGGCCGAAAAACAGCCCGCTCTCGCCGCCCTGCTGGGCGAGCCCACAGCGCCTGAAGACAAACCGCGCTGGCACATGATTGGCGCGTTGCAGCGCAACAAAGCCAAGCTCGCGGTTTCGCTGTTCGACGTCATCCAGACCCTCGATCGTGCTTCCATAGCGCTCGAAGTAGACAAGCGCGCTCGGGGGATCGACAAGTGCATCGACGCCTTCATCCAGGTCAACTTGAGCGAAGAAGCTCAAAAGGCCGGGATCAGCGAGCAGGCGCTGCCAGAGCTGTTGGCCCAATGCGCACCGCTGGCGAATCTGCGGATCGTCGGCTTGATGACGATTCCCGCACCGGTTTCCAATCCCGCCGAAAATCGGCCCGTCTTTGCAAGGCTGCGAACCCTGCGCGACTCACTCCACAGCCAATCCGGCGGCGAGTCCCTACGTGAGCTTTCAATGGGGATGTCCCGGGACTTCGAGATCGCGATCGAAGAAGGAGCTACCCTGGTGCGCATCGGCAGTGACCTGTTTGGTCCCCGACCCGAGAAGAACTGAGTTTGAACAAGCGCCCGAAATCGAAAAGATTCGTATCAAAAAGATCAGAGGAATCCACATGAGCGAAGGTGTCGACACTCTCTCGGGGCATCGGATCGGATTCATCGGCTGCGGTGCCATGGCCCAGGCACTGGCCGGCGGCCTGGTCGCAGCGGGTGTCCCCGCTGCTGATCTACGCGGCGCCGATCTGTCCCCCGAACAACGCAAGCAGTTCGAAGAACGCTTGGGGATCGACACCACCGCGAACAATGACGAACTGGTGGCTGGAAGCGACGTGATCGTCATCTGTGTCAAACCCAATGTCGTGACCGTCGTTCTTTCGGCGCTCGACGGCGTCGCGGAACTCGATCAAAAACTCTGGATCTCGATCGCCGCGGGCATCGGACTCCGGACCTACGATGAACACCTGCCCGACTCCACCCGAGTGATTCGCTGCATGCCCAATACCCCGGCACTGGTCGGCGAAGCTGCTTCCGCGCTATGTCCCAACGCCCACGCGAGTGATGACGATCTCGCGATCGCCGAAGCCCTCTTCTCCGCGGTGGGGACGACCTGGACGACCCGGGTCGAGGAGCAACTCGACGCCGTGACGGGTCTTTCGGGGAGCGGACCCGCTTACGTGTTTCTGATTCTCGAAGCCCTCGTCGACGCCGGAGTGAGGCAGGGCCTGCCCCGTGAAGCCGCAAGCCAGCTGGCGTTTCAGACCGTCCTCGGTGCCGCAAAGCTCGCCATCGAGTCCGGTGAGACTCCTGGAGCACTGAAGGATCGCGTCTCCTCACCCGGGGGAACCACCCTCGCCGGACTCGAGAAGCTCGAGGCGGCCGGGATTCGCGCCGCCATCGACGCTGCGGTCGCCGCCGCGACCGCACGCTCAAAAGAACTCGGATCCTGACCCTCGGGGCGCGACAATCGTAAAGCAGCGCACCCAAGTTGCCGATTGCCTGCCGGAGAGTGGAGTGTCATTTGGACCGCATCCGGGAGAGAAACCCGCCCGACACCGCGGCCACAAGCCAGGACGCTCCCGTCAGGAGGCTGTGAGCTCATGCGGATTACCCCATTGGAAGTCCAGAACCATCACTTTTCTCGCCGATTCTCGGGACTCGATCCGGAGGAGGTCGCGAGCTTCCTCAAGATGGTGGCAGACGACTACCAAGAGATGGTGCGGGAGAACCAACAGCTCAAGGACAGCGTGCGGCAACTTGAAAAGCGCAATGACGAACTGGCCGGCGGCGAAAAGATCTTGCGCGCGACCTTGGTCAGCGCCCAGTCGATGGCCGAGAAGCTGCGCGAAACGGCGGTGGCCGAATCCGAAGTCCTGCTGAACACGGCCGAGTTGCGAGCCGAAAAGATCCTCGACGCCTCGCATCGCCGCGCCGCCACTCTCTCCGAAGAGATCCGCGAATTGCGGGGCCTGCGCAAGCGCTTTGCCTCGTCACTTCGCTCCACCATCGACAGTCATCTGGGCATGATCGATCGACTCGAGCAAGAGGACGACGAGCCCGTTCCAGTACTGACCGGTCTCATACGGAAGCACCGCATCGCGGACGCCACAAGCGGTGCCCCGGCTCCGACCAAGAGCCTGTCCAAAATTGAAAGCAAGTCAGCTGGACCCACCCTAACCCAGCCCCTGCCACCGGGAGGACCTTGAGCGCCGAACAACCGAGCCTGAAACTGGACCGCACCCGGGACGGAGTCGCATTCTGGATTCACGTAACCCCGCGCTCGAAGCAACCCAAGGTCGGCGGTCAACATGCGGACGCCCTGCGGGTCGCCGTCGCTGCAGCTCCCGTACAGGGCCAGGCGAACGCGGCCTGCTGCGAGGCGCTCGCAAACGCGCTCGGATGCCGGCGCCGCGATGTCGAAATTGACCCAGGGGCGAAGAATCGACGTAAGCGTGTAACCGTATTGGGCACTCCGGGCGAACTCGAAGCCAGGCTGCGCACGCTGGCGAAGGCGCCCGGGGTGGGATAAAACACCGTCTGCCGGGTCGGCCGGGCAGACGATCGCACCGCCGAAAACCGGCCGATTCTGCACCCCCTACCGCCCCCAAGCAAGACTGAGCAAGCGACCGCTGTCGCGGCGCCGTCGCAGGGACGGTTCGAGCTGCAGGCGATTGTCGGGAGGTCGAGTTCAAAGTGCCAATATACGAGTATCAGTGTAAAAAGTGTGATCATGAATTCGAACGTGAGCAGCGCATCACGGCCGATCCGATCAAGACCTGTCCGAAGTGCAAGGCGCGGCGGGTCAAGAAGCTGATTTCTCAGACGTCGTTCGTGCTGAAGGGCGGCGGCTGGTACAACGACCTCTACTCCAGTCCCAAGAAGGACAGCAAATCGGGGGCCTCCGAAGACGCGAATGCTACGTCATCGGACAGCGCCTCAGACAAATCGAAGAGCAAGGACAAGAAGGGCGACAAGGGGAAGAAGACGGACAGCAAGAAGCCGTCAAAGTCCGCTGCGTGAGCCTTCGCACCCTCCCCTCGTATCTCTTCATCAACCCCTGTCATCTCCCGATCAAGCCCTGATATACTGGGCGCCAAATTTTTGCCCAGGCCGCGATCGAGAATCGGAGCTTGGCACGCTGTCGAACCCCAGGCCTAAGGAAGTTCTCCATGACGAGTGACGAAACAAAATCCAGCAACGGCGAGATCGAAACCGTCGTCGTAAACGGACTCGAACTAGCAAATGAGTTGCGCGAATCCATGGCGAAGGAAGTCGCCGAACTCATCGCCGCAGGGGGTCGTGCTCCGTGCCTCGTCGTGGTGCTGGTCGGCGACGACCCGGCGAGCCGCTCCTACATCAAGGGAAAACAGCGCGCCTGCGCACGCATCGGTATGGATTCTCGGGAGGTGATCCTCCCCGAAGCTGCTTCGCAAGACGAGTTGCTCACGCTGATCAAAGATCTGAACGCGGACGAGGGTGTCGACGGAATCCTCGTACAACTTCCGCTGCCGAAGGCGATCGATCCCAACGTCGTCGCCGAAGCCATTGACCCCGCCAAGGACGTAGACGCGCTGCACCCCACCACTGCGGGCTTGCTCCTCAGTGGCCGCGCCAAACTCATGTCGTGTACCCCACTCGGAGTCATGGCCATTCTCGACCACTGTGGAGTCGAAATCGAGGGCGCGCGAGCGGTCGTCATTGGGCGCAGCAATATCGTGGGCAAGCCGGTTTCGATCATGCTGCAGCAACGAAACGCAACCGTGACCCTGTGCCATTCCCGCACGCGAGATCTCGCGAAGGTATGTCGCGAAGCGGACATCCTGGTGGCCGCGACCGGGCGAGCCCGCATGGTGAAAGCCGACTGGATCAAGCCCGGCGCCGCAGTGATGGACGTCGGCGTCTCAGAGATTGATGGCAAATTGATCGGCGACGTGGATTTCGACGCCGCCATCGGCACTGCGGGTTTCATTACGCCGTCGCGCCGGGGCATTGGGCCGATGACCATCACCATGCTGCTCCGCAATACCCTCGTGGCCTACCGAGCGCGAAGCGGAGACTAGTCCGGTGTCCGGTCTCCGACAGACGCCACTTTACGCGACCCATCGACGTCTCGGAGCTCGACTCGTCGAGTTCGGCGGCTTCGATATGCCCGTCCAATACGCGTCGATCCTGAAAGAGCATGCGGCGGTGCGCGAAACGGTCGGGCTCTTCGACGTCTCCCACATGGGACAGATCGAAATTTCGGGGCCGGGTGCTCTCGAGGCGACCGAGAACCTGATCAGCTGCCGCGTAGAGTCTCTCGAGATCGGGCGGGTCCGCTACGGAATGCTGTGCAATCAAGAGGGTGGAGTCGTCGACGACGTCACGCTGTATCGCCGCGCAGAGGATGTCTTCATGCTCTGCGTCAATGCGTCGAACATTGAAAAAGATCACGCCTGGATCCGAGAACATGTTCCAACGGCGACCCGGGTCGACAACCAGAGCGAACAGACCGGGTTGATGGCGCTCCAGGGTCCCAACGCCGCCGCTGTACTCGAATCCGTCATGGGCTCCGGGCCCGAGCGACTCGAGCGTTTTCAATTTGGCGAATACGAGTGGTGCGACCGGCAGGTCTTGATCTCGAGCACCGGCTACACCGGCGCACCCGGGTTCGAGATCTACCTCGCTGGAGATGACACCCCTGGGTTCTTCGACGCCTTGCTCGAGGCTGGAAAGCCACACGGGCTGCTGCCAGCGGGGCTCGGCGCACGGGACACCCTGCGCCTCGAAGCCGCCCTCCCCCTCTACGGCCACGAACTCGACGATACGACCTCCCCCCTCGAGGCGGGGCTGGGAAGCTTCGTAAAACGCAAACGCGGAGGGTTCATCGGCGCCGAGGCGATCGAAGCGCGCGCCGCTGAGGCACCGACGCGAAGATTGGTCGGTTTCGAGATGGTCGGCCGGGGAATTGCGCGCAGTGGATACGCGATCTTGAAACAGGGTGACGTAATCGGAGAAGTTACTTCCGGCGCGCCTTCGCCCAGTCTCGGAAAATCGATCGGGCTCGGCTACGTTTCTCCCATCGCAGGGGACCCTGAAAGCGAGATCGAAATTGAGATTCGCGGAAAACCTGTAGCGGCACGAGTGGTCCGGACCCCGTTCGTGACGAAAGTCGATCAAAAAGCTTCGAACGAAACCGCACGACCCTGAACTGAGAAGATCGACCGAACCCGACGCAAGGAGAGACCGTTGTCCGAGTACTCGATTCCAGACGATTCGCTCTATACCAAGCACGACGAGTGGCTCCGGGTGGATGGCAACATCACCTTTGTGGGCATTACCGACTACGCGCAGCAACAACTCGGCGATATCGTGTTTGTGGAACTTCCGGCTGTGGGAACCACCATCCAAATGGACGAAACCTACGGCGTCATCGAATCGGTCAAGGCAGTATCGGATTTGTACGCGCCGGTAACCGGTGAGGTCATCGCAATCAACAGCGAACTCGCCGACAATCCCGAGCGGATCAACGAGGATTGCTACGGCGATGGTTGGCTGATCCAGATCGACCCCAGCCAAGACGATGAGCGCGATGAATTGCTCGACCACAACGACTACGCGAAGCATCTCGAAGAGCGCGACGCCTGAGCGCGTGAGACACGTGAGACGATTCCTCGTCCCGCTCTACCTCGCGGCGACGCTGGGGGCGGTTGCCTGCATCCAGAACGACGGCACGCGTTGGTCGCCACTCAAGACCTTTGTGTTGATGAGCCTCGACGACGAGCGTCAAGTCGGCATGGATTTCGACAGGCAGATCGAGCAGAAATATCGCTTGATCACCGATGCGGTCGTCACCGGCTTTCTCCACGATCTCGGCCAACAGATCGTCGCCCGGGTCGAACCACAGCCCTTTATCTACCGCTTCAAGATCGTCCAGGCGAAGAGCCTCAACGCCTTCGCCGTGCCCGGAGGCTATATCTACTTTCACTCGGGCACTTTGCTCGCAGCGATGTCGGTTGACGAACTCGCGTCGGTGATGGCACACGAAGTCGTACACGTAAACAAACGCCACTACGCCCATCGCGTGCACGACCGACAACTCCCCAGCCTCCTCACCCAGGCCGCGCTGATCGGCTTGACGGTGGTCAGTCAAAATTCTGCTCCGCTGATCACGGGACTCGCCATCAACCAGGCGGTCGACCTTCACTACTCGCGCACTGACGAGGTCGAATCGGATCGCCTCGGTGCGATTTACGCCTCGCGAGCGGGTTTCGATTCAAGCCAGGGAGCACACTTTTTTCAGCGCATACTCGATCTGCAAGCGCGCTACCCCAACAACATTCCACCCTATTTATTCAGCCACCCCGAAGTCGCAGAACGAATCCGCGGAGTCGAAGAGCAAGCAAAGACCCTCGCCCCGGTGCGCGAGCCCGCCCCCGGGACCCGCGAGCGCTTTCGCGCAATGCAGGCGCGACTCGCCCAGTTGATCGACTTGAACCGCCCCGAACTTCTCGGGACTGGGGTCGACACAGATGCGAAGGCGGACGACAGTGAACTCGAGCGCATCGACCAATTGATCGCAGAGGAACATCTCGATGCAGCGCTTGCCGATCTCGCGGGTCTTTCGATCGCCACCCCGCTGGACCCCAGGATCCCCTTTCGCATCGGCGATGTGCTCTATCAAAGCGGGCGACTCGACGGCGCTATTGCGGCTTATCGAGAGACCCTGGAACTCGATCCCTCACGCGCGCTCGTGTTCTACAAACTGGGCATCGCCTACCGCGACCGAGGCGATCGCCACCGGGCTGTCTTTGCCCTCGAACAGGCGGCGCAACGGGGGAATCCGACCGGCCCTCTGTCGACCCGCGCGCGCTGGGAAGTCGTCAAGCTGACGTTCGGCGTGATCGTCGAAGCCGGTTTCGGTGATGGGACAAAGGGGACCTCTGCGGACACCCCGGCCGGAGCAGCGGTCGAGCAGTATCGTCTGGGCGATGAGCAGCTCGTGTGGTGGGGCCGGGTTTCCGGTCCATTGCTTTCGAAGAGAAATGACATCCGAGTGCGCTGGCGCGATCCCTCGGGTTCGATCCTGCGCGAGTCCGCCGCTGAAAGCGCCGGACGCCTCCACTTGATCTCTCGCATGGCATTGCCCGCAGACGCCGAGGGGGAATGGCTGCTCGAGGTCGTTCTCGACGAGAGCATCGTCCACCGCTCGCGGGTGCGAGTGGGTCTCTAGCTCGTCTCTAGCTCGTCAGCTCATCTCTAGCTCGTCTCTAGCTCTTGGGCGGCGTCTTCACTCCCAGGCGTTCGCGCGCCACTTCTGCCCAGGCACCGGTGGGATCGAGCTGCAGATAGCGCCGCCAATGGTCCTGACTGCCGTTCTGCATGGTGTTGCTGGACGCAGTGCTATTCGGCGCAATGCCATCCGGCGTAGCGCTGCTCGCCGAAGAAAGTCGCTCATAGAGCAGCGCCATGTTGACGTGGAGTTCGGCGTAGAACGGGTCCGTGCGCAACGCCGCGCGGTAGTGGCTCAGGGCCATTTCATCGCATTGAATCTCTTCCAGCAGGTTCGCCAGATTAAAATGCGCCTCGACATGGTTGCGATCAATTTCCAGGCAACGCTCGAAGCAGCGGCGCGCCGGCTTCGCCTTGCCCGCGTTGTACAGCACCGCACCCAAATTACAGTGCGCGTCCGCGAAACTGGGATCGAGTTCAATGCATTGCTCGTAGGCCCTGATCGCCTCGTGGTAGGTCGCCGAATCCGAATCGAACCCGCAACCGCGCTCAAAGAGTGCCATGAGCTCTGCGTAGGCTTCGTCGGGGGTCTTCGCCGGTCGCTCGTCTATCGAGGAGGGTTTGCCCAGCGCGGCACTTGCACCGCTGAAGTCGAGCACCAATTGTCCCTCGGGCTCGACCAATACTCCTTCGTGTTGCACGACGATTCGCTCGCTGCCGTCACTCCAAAGCCGCAGCGCCGCCAGCGGATCCTCGAGATCGGGCAAGTTCTCCTGCAGCACCGCAACGGCGCGACGGATGCGACGCACAGAGATCCCTCGATCGACCAGGCTCAACATCGCCCGGACACAAACGAGATCTCTAAAATCAAAATCGGGTCGGATCGACGGATCGCGAGCCACGTCGATCGAATCGGAAGCTTGGGCGCCATCGGACTCGACCAGTTCATCAGTTTGCGCGAGCGCCGTGCGCTTCCAATACCGAAGCCGGGCTGCTGGAACTTTCAGAATACTGGCTGCGTCTCGAAGACTGTACGTGTTCACGTCACGATTAAATTACATCGGAACGCGCAACTCAAGCGAGAAATCTGCACTCGAATCATGTTTTGACTCGAACTCGGTTCGACGTGTTCTATTCACGAGAGCCATTCCCATAACCTGTATCCGGGTCGAGTTGGCACCACTTTGCAGGGACTTGCCCTATTCTCGAACGCCGTGCTATTAACGCGGCTGCTATTGGGGTGCCGTTCCATCAATGGAAGCGTTTCTGCGGCTGGTGCCCGGCCCGGACTTCAAATCCGGTGGGGGGTGTGGCGACACGTCCCCGGCGGGTTCGATTCCCGTCCGCTTCCGCCAATTTGTCAAATTGTGTGCCGATAAGCCATTTGGAAACGAGTGGTTACGTTTTTTTCAGAATCGCGTTCTACCAAAAGTTACGTCTCTGGGACGTCTCTGGGAGAAAATGCTCTATTCCGTCTTGAATGCAGATAGCACAATCCAGAGGGCCGATAATGCCGTCGGGAAGCAGCCCTAATTCAATCAAATTCTCAGCATCTAAACGCAGCAGCGCCACCAGCAGCATCAGCCACGGTGGCGCCAGTGCAGCCCAGCCCTACCAGCAACCGCACCCCATCTAGTTGCCGCAGGCCTGGCCGCTGGGATTGGGCTGCGGTTGGCTGGTGCCGGTGCTGGGGTTGGCTGGTGCTGTTGCTGCCTCTGCTAAGAAGCTGACCGCCGTCTAGCAGCCAGGCCCACTACAGCAAAGCCGGTGCTGAAGAGAATGGCTGCTGTTGGTTCTGGGATGGCGGGACCGGTCAGGTTGAATGCCAAGTTGAAAACGCCTGTTCCCCAGTCATCGCCGTCAATCATACGAAACAAATTGTTCCCGGAGTCGAAGGATTCAATGCCCCAAGCCCAAGTCTCGGGGCTCCCGACCGTATTATTCACGATCGAAAGCCAGTAGGTGGTGTCGGCTTGCAGCGTGATTGGCGAAATATCCACCGAGTACTCCAAGACGTTACTGAAGCTGACTACGTCTACCACTCCAACGTTCAGGTCGAGGACCGTCGGATCGACTTCCGCTGTGCCGCCCGCGTCATTGAAGATCCGAATGGTGAAGTCGTCGAACAAAATGCTGTCAAGGTCGGCTCCGCTAAGAAAGCCAAGCCAGTGAATGCCGGTGATCGTGGTCATCCCAGAAGTCAGCATGAAGTCATCGGCGGCCTGGTTGACGATATTGACGTCATTAGGGTCAAAATCCGAATTCAAACCGCCGATTAGTTCACTAGGGTATAGGTTGTCGTAAATGATCGGACCTGCATTGGACTGGCCCGCTCCACCCAAGAGCAGCAGTAGCACTGTCGGGACTAAAAACGCGTGAAAGCATCGCATCTTGTGGATTCTCCTCTGGTAGCGACCTACACCTGCAATTGTCGGAGCGTTTTCGTATCAAGTCAAGCAATAAACCCAAGGCATGCACAATAATGTGTTCAAATTGGCCAGCCCCAGCCCTACAGCAGCAACTTATCCAGCTACAGCAGTTTGGGCACGTGTTCGCCTAGCTGCAGCTGCCGGCTCCTGGCTGCTGTTCTGGCTGCGGTTGGTTGGTGGTGTGGCCCGGCCCTGCTAAGACGCAGCCCGCCGCCTGGCAGCAAGACCTACTACAGCAAAGCCGGTGCTGATAAAGATGGGCTGCTGTAGTGGTGGGTTCAGTTGGGGGTTCCTGTGGTAGCGGGAGCCGGGCTTTACGTGGCGCACTTCTCTAGCAGATAGCGAGCGATGCAAGTGCACATATGGATCCGGAACAAAGCCTCACTATCCGAACTCAGGCCTTGATGCGGCCCGTTATCCTGAATTCCGGCCCAAAAGGCACGAAATTGGTTGAATTCTGCCTCGTCGAGAACGCCAGAATTTTTCATCGATTGCAGTGCCGCATTTGGATTATTCGACCGGGACCCGGCGACGAATTCCTCAATCGAAGGAATTAGATTTTCGACAAAGCTGCGCAGTTGTGCGTTGCTTGATTCCCAGTTTGAGTTAGTGAAGTTCTCGACCGCCTGTTCGTAATGAGTAGCAGCTGTTACAAAACCCTTATCTGCGAGTTGGGACTCGAGTAGTGAAATTTGTTTTGCCAGAGCCGCTGGCTCGGGAGTAGTAGGGATCAGTCGATTATTTTCAAATTGGTATCCATCAATTTCTAAGAGATTTCTTAACTCCGTGTGGCGTTGCACGGCTCTTTTCAAAGTGGTTTCCGCAATCTCTAAGATTTCTTTATGACCCGAACTTTTACCCAAGTTCTCAAGGTATTCAGAAAATCGAATAGATTTTTTAATCCTTGATTCACCCGGATTGGGGTCTTTAAACGAGTATTCGAAGAAGAGAGCATCAAGCTCCCCGTGGTCGTAAGCGGCAGTGATCGCGCGACCAAATGCAGCATATGTTTTTCGACTGATTGACATACTCAGAATATACAATTAGACCTAGTCAGCCGCCCTATGCCTCGCTGTGAACCGGAGCGGAAACAACGCCACCGGACTCGGCCAGGGTGGCACGTATGCAGCCCTGCCCTACTGCTGCCGCTGGCGATGGGCTGCTGTAGTGGTGGGTTCGCTAGTGCGGGGTTGGAGCCGCCCGTAACCACGTCGCCCGCTCGGGTCGTAGGCGGTTACCAAGCCCAAACCTTCGGTGGACGCTCCAAGCTCCACGAGATTCTGCCCCTTCCCGTTCTTGGTGGTGACCGTGCCGTCGCCGCTCGTGGTCACTCCAAGCATTACAAGATCCTGTCCCTTCCGGTTCATGGTGGTGACCGTGCCCTCGCCGTTCGTGCTCACTCCAAGCTCCACGAGAGTTTGTCCCTTCCCGTTCATAGTGGTGACCATGCCAATGCCTTTCGTGGTTACTGAAAGCCTAACGATCTCCTGTCCCGTCCCGTTCATAGTGGTGACTATGCCAATGCCTTCCGTGGTCACTCCAAGCTCCACGAGCTTCTGCCCCGTCCCGTTGTAGGTTCTGATGGTTCCGGCAAATCCGATACCGTCGCCCAAGGAATCTTCCAACTTAACCAGGACCGTCCCGTCCTTGCCAATCACATGAAACGCCCGCGCCTTCACAACATCCGGGATAGCTGCATGCATGCCTGCACCCATGCCTGCACCCATGCTTGCATGCATGACAGCAACAGCCACCACTGCCACCACTGCCAGCAGCAAAGCAGCACCTGCCGCCTTCAAGAATCTATTCTGCCGCTCCAGTCGGTCCAGTCGCTGCTCAATGGTCATGTGCTGTCTCCCTGGTGTTTGATTGCTCGATAGTCGCCGCTAGGTTGAGTTGTCTGGTGGCTCGTCCTGCTTCTCTTTCGCTGCCCATAGGTTAATGAGTCACTTGTCGCTGATACGCTTTTTTTGTTTAGCCTGCTTCCGGTCACGCGAAGCCAACAGCGCAGTGACGAAACCGAGAAAGCCGATGAAGGACAGGCCGGCAAGACTTTCATCCAATACGAACATGCCTACCCCGCACAGGGTAATGGCGATGCCGTATAAACCGGTGCGAGTAATGATTGGACCTTTGTCGCCCCGGAAGCCTCGAACAATCCAATCGCCGCTGTAGAAGGCGCCCCAGATGGCCGCGCTCAAGAGGGCATACCGCGTGGCGATCTGCGTAACCCTGGCCTCATTGCCCCGTCCGTAGATGGGTTCGCCAGTGAGCTTGTCGAGCGCATCACTCCAGTCCAGTTCGATCGCCGCGAGAACCGTAAACGCGACCCAAACCGCCATCGCGAGCCGCCAGAATCCGGTGCGCCAGTCCATTGCACCCTCCCCCTCGCCTGATTGCCGCTGCTGGAGTCTATGACAGCTCCTGCGGCTCGTCCGGCTGCGGGTGGCTGGTGCTGGCCCTGCCTCTTGCTACTGCGAAGCCCGCCGCCTGGTGGCAGCAGCTACGGCAAAACCAGTACTGAAGAGCAGGGCTGCGGTGGGCTCGAGGACTGGGTTGATGTACAAGGGGGCAGCGGTCAGAAGATATCGATGATCTGCCTCAACGGCGGCGACACGAAGCAAGTTCCGATTACGGCACCGGAAAGCGAGAAGCGAGACTGTTCAAGCTCGAGTCTCCCTGGTGCGATCTCAATTCCAACCAAGGGGTCCCGAGAAGTAATCCCGTTCGAGGTTACTCCCGTTAACGTGATCTGGACTGCCTGCCCGGATACTGATCCCTGACCAGTGACGCTGTACGTCACCCCGTTGTCGCAAGAGAAGTCTTGCCTACGAGACGAGATGGACTCGCCGACCTGATCGACGATCATTGCGTCGGAGGTTGAACAGACTGGACCCGCCGCAGTGATATCGCTCAACGTCAATCCGTTAAAAGACGTGAGATCCCCATTGCACCCGTTCACTGTTGCAACGTCGGGATTCAGAACAGTTGCGATCCACTCGCCGGAAACATCGATCGACGCACTCGATCCGCTCTCTCCTGAACTACCGCAGGCCGAGAGAACGACGAGCATTACCGCCGCAATCACCGGCAGCCATAATCGAATCGAGCACGCACGAGTCATAGTCCTCATCTTCTTCACCCCCTCAGAGATTCAAGTCTATCACTGCGATGCGGCTAGATGGGAAGAATCTCCTCAACCGCCCTGTAGGGCCCCCAGCGGAGCGGATGCGACACATTTGAACGTAAGCCATGCACAAGGCTGCGCTTTAGATGGCAGGCGCATACGACAGTTTTGGTCGTGTTCGGTGGTGTGACGCTGTTGTCGGCGGGCAGCTCGCGGCACAGGAGGATCTTGGCGGTGTCAAAGTGATTCAGACTGGATACTTAGATTCAAGGCAGTGGTTTTGGCCGGAGCGTATTTGAGCGCGTTGCCACGCTGAAGTGAGCGAACGGCGGTGCCCTTGAGCCCCCGGCCCGGTGTAGACCGCAATGTTTGACACGTTTTTGTTCAATTTCGGGCCTGAGAGCCACCCTGGATGCACGAGCAGTTCTTGCCGGTTTTGGTTGGCGCGCACTTCGTGCTGGTGGTACAAAGAAAAGACCCCTCCTCTGCCAACTCCCCCGCAGAGACACAAGACTGTGACCTCACGTCGTCTGATCGTGGACGATTGAACTGCAGGTCCAATATGAAGGCACTACCCACGACCGAAGTCTGAGAGTTTCTTGGTGCATTGACCTAAGGAACCCGCGACCTCGCTCCCGACGATATTTCTCCGGGCATCCAACTGGGACGAAAGATCCAAATCTGCGATGAGGCCGTTCGCATCTAGGCCGCATCGCAGATTTGGGCTCTCCGCGGGCAAGTCACGTTGCTCCAGAGAACAAAACAAGAGGACCTACGGCTCGCCGTAATTAGCGGCAGGCTGCGGCTCTCGACTCGCCACCGAGGTGGCACATCAGGAGAACGATCAGCAATATGAACGAACAAGAACAACTAGACCGATTCGCGAAACAGCAATCCGACCTTTGGCGTGAATTTCGTGACTATCAACAGCAGGCCAATTCCATATCAATCGATCAGGAAGAACTTCAGGCACAAGCACGGGAACGCGGCATTCCGCCCGGGCGTGAATGGGAGCTGATGAGGGAGGCCGCGCTCGAACTTCGCAGCCACGTCATGAGCAACTCCGCGAACGGTACTGCGACCGAGCCTCCACAGAAGCCCTCATGGTGGAAAGTCATTTCACCGGAGGATGACCAGCGGAGGACGATGGACGCATTCGACCCAATCAGGCCAATGGCTCAAGAGTACAAATAAACTCGGCCCCAGGTTCTCTCGATCACCTCTAGCTCCGATCCAGAGCGGCTTGAGATTCTTCGCAAGAAAGATGCGATGTTGATGGCGTGCCTCGACGGGGCTGCTGGCGATCTGCAGATCATGCTGACATTGCTCGCTCGACCCGCACTCATAATCGACGGCGCAGAACCCCCTGAGACTCGCTTCCCGAAACTTGTAAGGGACGTACTCGGCACTCCACGCCTTAAGAAGCGCAGCGAAGACGTTCATGAGCAGGAGCGTTCTGCGGAGGTCTACTACGCCGGATCGCAGTTTACCGAGGGCCAATTTTCGAAATTCGAGACTCCAGAACTACTAGATCCGGAATTCAAGTTGAGCCGCAAGTACATCCGGCAAGGGATACTCGGGAAAAACGCGGACAGAGCGATCACTGATCGGCTGAAGACTGAAAGTAACAGGATTGGTCTCACGCCAAAGAATCCGGTCGATGAGGAAGAAGCGAAGCTGCTTGACCATATCCGCAGGTATCCCAAAGAAATTGAGCCGGAAAGCTCCGACGATTTGAGCGATTCAGCAGACGATGAATTCGTAGAACTCGCCATACCGCTCGTGAGTCACGGAAAAATGGGCATGCCGCTGGTTGCTCAGATCGCGCACGATGTTCAAATCGAGTTGGCCTGTGGGTGGCTCGTAGAGTTTGAGTCCTCCCTACCCAACAGACTCAGACCACTCCATCAGCTTCACTTCGGTGATACAGGCATTGGTCTTACCGAAGCGCGAAAGCAACTCGGATTGAAGCAGTCTGACGAGAACAACTACCGAAATCGGCTGAAGCATTTCTGCGAGAAGAAGGCCAAGGACGAGCAAGCCCTCTGATTGGCGAGCCCTTGGAAGCGAATAGCAACGCCTCACGGTGATCGCACAAGTTCCGACCGAACAGCTGTAGAACCACCGAAGAACGGTGAGTCGGCCTCGCAGGGGTCGGGGTGTCTCGCTCATCAACCGCAAATACCGCCGAGACCGATGATCCTGGTCCCTGGCGACGCCTCGTGCCTCTAATACCCCCGCCCATAACTATTTGGCCGGATTCCAAGTGGTTCTCTAGGCCGTCTGTGGGCGACCTCTACGCCTCCTCCAATAAAACTTCGAAAATACTTCGATCTGGCGTGTGATTTTCAGTCTGACCCACCCCTTTACCTAGTAGGGGCGCATTTCGCGCTCCACTAGCAAACCAGCAATTGGTGCTCGTCATCAACTGCAAGGAGAGAACCATGACTACCGAAGTCGCCCTGATCGAATCTGACCAGAACCAAGGAGTGCGGCTGCTTGGCCGTACTTCAGCGCCCGAAGTGATCGGACTTGTGCGCGATCACCTGATCAACAGGCTGGACTCTGAAAGCGCAGAGAAACCGGCTACGCCCGGGGTCATCTCGGATCGCGAAGAACCCAGAGCTGACCAGGAGTGACGGCCCGCCGAACGTCGCTTGCCGGGACCTACGTCCAGAGAGTCTGGCCTGAATTCAGGCCCGGTCACTAGAAATGGAAAACCCGCCGCAATGTAGCGCGACGGGCAATAGAACAGATTCCCGATCAAAGGAACCAACGTGAGTATACCAACAAAGAACGAACTCCGCACAGATGTCGGCAACGCCAAACGATTCGCGGAGCGATACAAGAACAGGCTCAGGTACATCCCACAGTCGAAGTGCTGGTTGGAATGGGACGGGCGCCGATGGGAGCAGGACACCCGGAACCACGTCGTTGAACTTGCCAAGTTCACAACACGCGAATACTACCGCGACGCCTGCAAGCTTAATGAGGGAGACGAGCGAAAGGCGGCTGTCAAACATGGCCTCCAGTCTGAGAAGCAGGCCCAGCTCTTCGCCACCATCAAGCTTGCCCAATCCGATCCGCGTCTTGCCATCGACGCATCTGAACTCGACTCGGACCCCTGGCTCCTGAACTGCCAGAACGGAACGGTTGATCTTAGGGCCGGGGAGTTGCGGCCACCCAGACGTAACGACCTCATCACGAAGATCACCCCGGTTTGCTTCGACCCAACGTCGCGCAGCCAGAAATGGGAAGACTTCCTTGAAACCGCGACCGGCGGCGACCAAGAGCTTCGCGTCTACCTCCAAATGATTGCTGGTTACTCACTTACCGGGGACACCAGCGAAGAGATTCTGCTGCTCCTCTTCGGGCCAGCAGCTTCCGGAAAGACAACCTTCCTGGAGGCCATCAAAGCAGCCATGGGCGACTACGCCGCTACCGCGGGATTTCAGACCTTCCTAAAACAGGCCCAACCGGGAGCTGCCAGAGGTGATCTGGCGAGACTCGTGGGTGTTCGCCTCGTCACTGGCTCCGAAGCTCCGGCTGGACACCAGTTCGACGACACCACCCTCAAGCAACTCACCGGCGGCGACACGATCACTGTTCGCAAGCTCTACGGGGACCCGTTTGAGTTCAAGCCGCAGTTCAAGATCGTCCTAGCGGGCAATGATCGCCCCGTGGTGCGCGACGGAGAGCAGGCTCTCTGGAGACGGCTCAAGGCGATTCCATTTCCGAATGCCATCCCAGCGAACGAACGGAACCCCGGCCTCAAGGCCTACCTCACTGATCCTCTTGGCGGCAGCCCCGCAGTTCTCGCCTGGATGGTCGAAGGAGCCCTGGCATGGCAGAAACTCGGCCTGCAAGAACCTGAGTCCGTGAAGCAAGCCACCGCGGAATACCGCTCCGAGATGGAAATCTTCGGCCAGTTCGTCGAGGACAGGTTGATCGAGGAACCGGAGCAGTGGGCGGAGACATCGGCAATCTTTTCGGCCTACCAACTTCACAACTTGCTGAACGAAAATAAGTACCCCTACGGCCAGAGAAGAGTCACCTCGATCCTTCGCAGTCGCGGACACAAACCCATGAGACGCGACGGTAAGCGCGGCTGGCAGGGGGTCGGCCTTAAGCCAGTCAGACCCGTGGACACTTCAGCCACTACAGACACCAATTTCAAGAAGTCTAAATAAATGAAGTCTATAGGGAGAGTTTATGAGATCGGTGTCAATACCGGCCCAAGTGTCCACGACCACACCCGCCCCCCAGGCTCCCTCGTCCTCAAGACCTGCTCTCGTCGGGTCCATCTGAGGGCGGGGGAGATCCTGGCGGAACCGAATTGGAGAATCAATAAGATGAGTACGGATGTTCAGACCCCTACGACTCCCGTAGGCCGC
>JADFNE010000064.1:21479-22380 GCA_022563535.1 Myxococcales bacterium | reverse complement strand
CTCCCTCTTGATTTCCCTATGCCCAAAACGGACCCTTCCGGGCAGCTAGGACCCAGGCAAGTCCTCAGCAAAGGACACCGAACACTTGAGCCCACCGGGCAGATCGAGCGACGGATGCGGAAGTTCCAGCCGCACACCGAAGGTTCCGCTCGCCGCATCGACCACCGTGTCAACTATTTCGACCACGGCGACCCGCTCTTGATTAAACGGAAACTCGGGCATCACAGTGGTGGACATCCCCTCTACGATCTTTCCGTACAGTGATACGGGCACCACAACTTCCACATTGAGCGGATCGAGCTGGGCAAGTCGCATCATCTGATCTTCCGAGACATGTTCCCCGGGCGCCGTATCGACTTCCGCGACGACTCCGTCAATCGGGCTGCGAATGGTTCGAAGATTCAATTTCTCGCGCGCCTGTCGGGCTTCGAGTTTCGCAATCAGCACCTTCGTCTCGATCTCGTCCTTCTCATTGCTCGATATCAACTTCTCTTCCACCAACTCTGCGTTGCGCTCGTTTCTTCGCTCCGCAAATTCAAAGTTCGCAACGGCGAGTTCTGCTGACGAGATACAGGCAACCAGCCGAACGGTGAATTGCCCCAATGTTCATGCAACCATTGTCGAGCGACGTTTTCGGGAACGTTTTTGAAGCTTGACCTGACTCGGCCCCACCACTGTTCGAACGGCGTTACAGCCTCGCCACTTGGTCCGATTTCAGGTGCGAGGTGACTCGGGTAGTTATCCAACTCGCATCTCCCTTGTGCCACCAGTAAGTCGTAATTCGACGCTCGCGCAGGCCCGAAACCAAAGCCGCCATTCGGCAGGGCTAGCGGCTGCGCGCATTGAGCACTGATGCGAATTTCGCTTTCCCCAATGTCGCCGGAGAAGCTGCAATGAATGA
>JADFNE010000064.1:0-21469 GCA_022563535.1 Myxococcales bacterium | reverse complement strand
GCAGACACCCGAAGAAAAACAAAATCTCAACTGGTTAATTCTAAAGGAATATTTGGCGCCCCCGAGAGGATTCGAACCTCTGACCTACGGTTTAGGAAACCGGCGCTCTATCCGACTGAGCTACGGGGGCGTTGGGTGGGGCGAGCAGGGTAACTCGTTGCTCCGGTTGATCTGTCAAGAATTGTGCGATGACATGAAATTCGCTTTGCCGGCGGTGAGACTCGCAACTGGGCCCGGGTGCCCTCCCATTCGCGTAGTGGAGTGAATCGCCCTGGGATTGCTGGAGGCTCCATCTCTTGAGAGGATGGGGCCATGTCGAAGAGAACGAAGTTTTCCAAAGAAGTCCGAGAGCGGGCGGTTTGGATGTTGGTCGAGCACGAGCGGGAGTACGGGTCCCGTTGGGAGGCCTACTCCTCTTCGCGGCAGTGTTGCTGACCGCGCGGGGCCTCCGCGACATTTAGCTGCTGTGTCATGAATCGCGAGATCGCGTTTTGGAGCTCCTTGTCGGCGTCTGGTTACGAGCTTCGAAAATGCACATTCATCGACTTCGTCGCCAGGCTCGAGCCTGCCTCGAATGGCCCAAAACCCAATTTTCGACGTAAATACAGGGGAATTGGGGACCATGGCCAATCCCCTTCACTCGACCGATTGAAATACCCAGCTATTCTAGGCAGTTAAGTGGTCAATGTGCCTCTCAAAACTCCGGGATTTCACGGTCCCTGGCGAGTCTTCTCTTGACTCAGGACCGCCATACGGTGCAAAGTAGCGGGTGATTCGCGCCCGAATTGCAGGAGGAAACAAGAAGGTGTCTCTCGAAATCTCCCAGCTGCCCGGTGGGTTTTCCCTCTCACTTGCGGCAGATTTTTCCCTCGACAAGGACGAAATTCAGAAAGGCCAGGCGGCAGCCAGTGGCTTTCTCGAATCCCTTAAAGATGAAGACCGCAAAAGTGCGCAAGAAGCCCTCGAAACCCTGACGTTGGTCTTCTCTACCGGCGCATGTAAGGGTGTAGACTTTCCCTGGCATCAGGTGCGTGCACACCACGGCCAGGCGGCGATTAACATGCTGAAAGAAGATGGTGCCCCCTCTCGCTTGGAGACGCTGCGCTGTCAGCTGAATCCGCACCACAAGTTCCGGCAGGACTCCGAGAAATTTTCCACGAAGCGCATTCACCGCTTTCGCAACACGCTGAAGCGCGTGCTCAGAGAAAGTCGCGATCTCGGCTACATGAGTGATGACGACTGGACTCGGGTGATGTCACCCCACAAAGATATGCCCCGGACCGGCGAGCGCATTGTGTCCCACGGCGAATTTCGCGCACTGCTGGCTGCCTGCCAGATCGACGAGACCACTGAAGGCCGGCGCGATCGGCTTGTTTTCTATCTCCTCTACCACCTCCGCTTGATGCTGGCAGAAGTGCTCGCCGTGAATATCGACGATCTCCACTTCGACAAAAAGACACAGCGGGTCACACTGCGGACCGGAAAAGCCAAAAATCAGAAGAGTCGCCGGGCGTCACTGCCAAACGAAACGCTGATCTCCCTCGAAGACTGGCTGGAACTGCGCGGCAACGAACCGGGAGCGCTCCTCTGCCCCGTCAAGAACGGCCGAAAGGTTGAGGTCAAGCGGATGAGCGGCGACGAGGTTCGCTCATTGTGCGAGAACCGCGCACGCGAAGCCGGCGTCTTGCTTTTCACTCCCGATGAGTTGCGCAAGAGCACTGCCACCCAGATCGGTCTGGCCAAGGCTGCGTCCAAGAAGGACAAGCGAAAATTAGTTTCGGCGGACGCTCTCTACGCCGCTTCAGACCCAACAGACGAGGTCGCCGGCTCGCGATCGATGGCGACCATCTGCTTCCCGGTCTGGGAAAACAGCATCAAGTCTTGATCGATCGCGAAAGATCTAGGGTAGATAGAACATCGGGTCCTTCGGGACATCTTTGCGCCTGATCTCGAAGTGCAAATGCGGGCCCGAGGTCCGCCCGGTCATCCCTACCTCGGCGATTTTCTGCGATCGTTCGACGAACTGTCCCTTGCGCACGAGCAACCGGCGCGCGTGGGCGTAAACACTGCGGTAGTTGCCCGCGTGTTTGAGGATCACCACCTTCCCGTAAGCCCCGAGTCTCCCCGCGTGGATCACCTTGCCCGATTCGGCCGCCCGAATTGGAGTGCCCTGTCTCGACGCCAGATCGATTCCCTCGTGAGGCCGACCCTTGCGCAGACCAAAGTGCGAAGTCAGCTTGCTGCGCGGCAACGGCCAAGCGAAGCTCAATTTGGAGTTGCGCCGGACCTCTTCTCGGACCCGGCGCCGCAACTCGGAACGAGAGATGCTGCGTGTCGACCGGGGCGCTGGGGCTGCCTTGGCGCTTCGCACCCTCGCGGGAATGTAAAGCCGTTGACCGACAGCTAGTTCTGTGACGTCGCCAATACGATTGGCCCGGACCAACACCTTGACCGGCACCCCAAATCTCTTCCCGATGCGGTAGAGATTGTCACCCGGCCTGACTGTGTAGAAGACGCCCCTGGAAGTACCCGGCGGAGACTGAGGACCAGCACATCCCAGGGCAGCGAGCCCCAGGCACGCAAGGCAGAGCAGCGCTAGTGATCGCGTTAGCCTTGCCAACCGTTTTGGCCGATGAGATCCACAAAATCGCACTCACCCAGCAGCTCGCGGGTGAAACGACCTTCGGAGGGGGCACGAACCCGGGTCAAGATCTGTGATCCCCGTGCGCCAAAGGGGCCCACCAGGATGCCTCCGAGGATCAACTGATCGAGCAGCGCCTTTGGAACCTCGGGCCCCCCGGCTGTCACCAAAATACGATCAAATGGAGCGAGATCGGGACGGCCGCGGGTACCATCCCCCAGGTAGACCACAACGTTCGTGACCCCAAAGCCATCCAGCGCGGTGCGGGCACGAGCCGCCAGGCGCGGAATGCGCTCAATCGAGACCACCTCGCTCACCAGACACGACAAGATCGCCGCCTGATAGCCCGATCCCGTACCAATTTCGAGTACTCGTTCATGACCCTCGAGCGCCAGGGCCATGGTCATGGCCGCCACAACCCCAGGAGCCGAAATGGTCTGCCCTTCCCCGATCGGAATTGGCGTTTCTTTGTAGGCTTGCTCCCGCAGTGCTTCAGGCACTAATAAGTGTCGGGGCACTGTCGCAAAGGCGTCCAGGACCCGTGGATCGTTCACGCCGTTCCTTCTAAGGCGTTCCAGGAATCGGCGGCGAGTTTTGGATCCGTCCATCCCTCTGCCCACCGCATTCAACGCCATCTACACCCCCCAACCACGATCAGAGCAAACATTCTCAACACGCCATCAGCCTATCGCAACTGGAAGACAAACAGTGTTTCAACTCCGCACACCCTCGTTTGTAAATCTTTCGAACCAAACCGAGGAAACATCTGTCTATGGTATGAATCGTGGAATCAAGGAGCTAATTTACTCGCGATCGACTCCCCCAGAACAGCTTTATGCATGCGATCCCGCGCCTCACAGCGGCAAACCGGCTGATCGGCCGCTAGCTCACGAGGCAATCGCATCGCCAGCGAGACCCTGGAATCTCATCCGCGTCGCACCTCCCCGAAGCGCGGATAACGAAATCGACAGCCATCATGGGGAAAGAAGGAATGAGCCAGAAGGACACCAGGACAACGGGAGCGCGCGTTGGCCTGTTCTTGGTCGTTGTACTGCTGGCACCGGGCGGATCTCGGGCCTCGATCGATTTGCTGGGTCGTACGACTGCGACTTTTACCTGGTCGTACAGTGATGGCGACGTCACGGAATACAAGGTCTACGTGGCCTGCGGTCAGGGAGAAGCGCCGGCCGACTTCGACTCGCATCCCACGCTCAAGATTCCAGCTGAACTCCCCAATGTGAAGATCACCGCCGGGTTCGGCACCCAATGCAAAATCCGTGTGAGCGCCGACGATCGATACGGGCGTATCTCAGCCCAATCGATCGAATCCGATGTGATCCATTTCATTGAACCCGCTGAGGCCGAAAACGACTTCGATGGCGATGGTATTTCAGACATCATCGTGCAAGATCAATACGATGGCCGCGCGTTGCTACTTTCGGGTCGCGATATCCGCACGGGAAGCGATTTTCTCTACCGGCGAACCACGATCAATACCTCAGACAATCTCAGCTGGGAAATCGTAGACACCGGAGATTTCAACGGCGACGGCATCCCTGAGTTTTTGTGGTACGCAGTCACTGGCCACGTCGGGTCCGACATCACCACCTATACCTATACCTATGTCGTGGGAACCGACATCGACAACACGACCGTTGTACTGAATGGCGTAACGGACAGCGAAGAAATCATCGCAGTTGCGGACTTCAACGGAGACGGTGCAGACGACATTCTTTACCGAACAAATGACCACTATGGCTCGGTCTACGTCACGTTCCTGGGACCCGAAGGCGTAGTCGGCACCTCGCGCTACGAAGACATGCTCCGAGATCAGTTTGACTTCATCGCCTGTGGTGACTTCGATGCTGACGGCAACGATGACGTGATGTGGCGGCAACGAGAGACCGGTCAAGTCATAATCTGGATGATGATTCGCCCCGGAACTGCGGATATCGCCAACTCGGGTGTTCTGACCGACGTTTATTGGCAGGGGGAAACCGCCGGCAACTTCAATAATTCGGTCGAGGAAGACGTGCTCTGGCGCAACATTGAAACCGGAGAAACACGGGTCTGGTACATGGACGACTTGAATGAACCCACCGAGTACGATCTCAACGACATCAAACTCAGCAACTGGACGTTGCTCGCCACGGGTGATCTGAATGGGGACGGACGCGCAGACCTGACCTGGTTTGACGCGGACACGAACTTGCTCGAGGTCTGGCGCATGGACGAAAATCTGGAGAACGGGTTCAGTATCGAGTGACCCGGCTCAATCGTCGGCTTGATCGGCCGCCGCGATTTCTTCCCGCAAGTCGCGTGAACTCACCAAATCGACCACGGTCAAGGCCATGGCACGCGCACCCTCGAGCAAGCCAGCGTCGCCCCGTTCGCTGGCCGCGGCCTCGGAGAAGGCGCGCGTATGCAGCGCCAGACTCTCTCCGATTGGAAAATTGGGATGAATGGTCGGGACCACCCTTGAAATGTGCGTGATATCGCTAGAACCGATCGATTGACTGGGCGAATGGTCCGTTTCCGTAAGCCCCAGGAAGTCGAGGTTGCGACGGTACGCCGAAGCCAGGGGCAGGTTCGCCTTCATTGGAGGGGAACCGCCGATCGCCGAAAGAATCTCGAGTCGCGTCCCGCTGCTTTCCGCAGCACCCCGGGCACATGCGAGCACCCGAGCCTCGGCCTGGTCGAGCGCATTCGGGTTCAGGCCGCGCACCCAGACCCTTGCAGCCGCGCGCTCGGGAATGATGTTCGGCGCCTTTCCCCCGTCCGAAATGATTCCGTGCACGCGAATGTCGGAGGGCAGTTGCTGGCGCAGCAAACCGATCCCAACGAACAGCGCAATCACACCGTCCAGGGCGTTGATGCCCTCATCGGGATATGCCGCCGCATGGGCGGCCTTGCCGTGGTAGATGAACTCATACTTCCGATTGCCGAGAAACAGTCGGTGGGCGCGCCGCATGTCCGAGGCGTGGGCCATCATCGCGGCGTCGATCCCGTTGAACACGCCTGCTTCGACCAACCTCGGTTTGCCAACGCCGGTTTCTTCGGCCGGGCAACCGATCACGACGATGCGAAGTTGTTCGGGGTCGAGCCATTTCGCCAGGGCCGCCGCCGCCAACAAACTCGCCGGGCCCGAAAGATTGTGGCCACACGCGTGGCCAATCTCCGGGAGCGCGTCCATTTCGGCAAGCAAGGCGATTGAAAGCGGCGCTGAAGGCAGCCCGTACTCGGCCACGAAGGCCGTGTCCATCTCCGCCGTGCCGCGACTCACATTGAAGTCCCGGGCCGTGAGATACGCCACGTAGCGCTCACTCGTCTCGCGTTCCTCGAGCGAAAGTTCGGGATGTGCGGACATCCAGTGAGCGAGATCTAGAATTTCGGCCGTCTCGCCATCGATGCTCTCGAGCACCTGATTGCGATCCACCTCGGCGCCGCGAGAATGGAGCGATGCAGAGCCTGCCTGATTCATAATCCCCCTTTCGTCCCCACGGATCGTACCCTGGAGTCCGAGAGGTGCTCGGGGATTGACTAATCCGCTGCCACTGGAAGTCCCGCCAATTCCTCGGGCAGCGAGAACTCTAGCTCGGATGCCTCCACGAATACCTCATGGGCGGGTTCGAGTTCGCGGAAGATGGCCTCACCCATGGGTGAGAAGTTCCACAGGTCGATAAAGGCGGAACGCACCCACACCTGGCCAATCGCGTTCACATAGCCGGTCAACGGATCCAACGGCGCAGCAGGAACGAATCGACAGCTTGTGTCCTCGATGCTCGAGCAGTATCGAAAAACCAGCTGCCCCATCACTCGCAAGGGTCGCTTGAATCCCCCAATGCGCGCGGTACCCATCTCGACTTCGATGTCGGCCTGGGTGCGTGTCGTCATGAAACCCCAGTCGATCTTGGGCCGGACACGGCCAGTTAGACGGGCCGAGAGAACGTGTCCGGATTCGACATCAAAGGTCCAGACGAAGTCAGAAAAACTCTCGCGCACCGGCATTTGATCCCCCAGCAAATGCTCTTCAACCGTCCGAGCCGGGATCACGACCCGCACCTCCGAAGCAACCAACCCGGGCTCCAGAAAGGCGCGGAAGTCTTGCGAGTAGCTGGTGTTCATTTGCGCGGGAAAGTCTCTCGGCGAGTTTTCGAACGCCACCACGATCTCCCGTGGCGTCCGATCGAACAGGTTGAGCGGCTCCGCCAGAGCGGCCGTCTGGACGCACAATGCAAAGACTACTCCCAGTCCCACCATGGAGTTTGTCGCGAAACGTCGCATCTCACTTGAAAAAGATGCAAGCGCGATACCAAGCCATGAAAAGCGATGTCAGCCTCAGAATTCGCTTTCGTGGGCTCTCGACGCCTAAGAGGGACATCAGCACGCAGACTACTGGCAAGACACCCGCCACCCCCGGGCGGGTGATTCCAAATTGGGATCAATTGGACAAAATTCGTCCCACCATGCGCAACTACCTACCGCGTTTTGCGGCATCGATTGAGTCCCCCAGCTGTACCTCGTTGGCGTATGATGGGCGTGAAACAGCCGGCCTATCCACGCTAGAGCCGGTGAGGAGTCGCTTGTGTTGCAAGATCTCGCAGGGCCAGAGCGGATGCGATTGATGAAATTCGTCTGTTCTTTCGCCTGGGCCGACTTGAAAATTCACCAGAGCGAGCGAGAGTTTATCTCGCGCATGGTGAATCGGATCGACCTGGATCCGGGGGAACGAGACCAGGTCAATCGCTGGCTCGAAGTGCCGCCCCACCCCCAGGAGATCGACCCGACGACCATCCCCCTCGAGCATCGCGCGACCTTCATCGAATCCGTCGTCGGGATCATCGAATCGGACGGAGTCGTTTCCGAAGAAGAGAAGGACACCCTCGAACTTTTCGAAAATCTCCTGCTCTGACAACCCCCAACGCGCCTCCATTGCGGCGCTCCGCTCGCATCGAGGTACCCGCGGGTCGCCCGTTTAACGGCTTGACGCGAACCCGCGAATCTGCGAGAAACTCCACCCCCGGCGCGAGAAGCCGGTAACGATTTCACATCAATACACCCCTTCACTCAAGATCGAGGAAATCCATGTCGCGACAATATTCCATCAAGGCCGAAGCCATCGCCGAAGAACGCAAGCGTGTAGACGACGATCTGAACAAGGTCGATATCGCCCGAATCGTGGCATTGGACGAGGTTGAACTGCGCGAAGTCGGAGTGGGCGATGTCCATCTCAAGATTCTGGCAGTCTCGGCTGAGCACAACGTGGATCACGCTGCTCTGGCCGACACGGTCAACATCACCGAGGCGCGGGGTGGCACCATCTTTCCCGGTAATTCTGCTGTGGGCGAAGTCCTGAGTGTCGGCGCAGACGTCACGCGCTTCAAAGCGGGCGATGTCGTGCTCACTCACTGCAATGGCGAGCCGGATGACTTTGGCTACCCGAAGCGCATCTGGGCATACGATCAACCCGACTCCATCGGCTGGTATGGCGAAGAGGCAGTCGTTGGCGAATGGCAGCTCATCCACGCCCCCCTCGATTGCGGCTTGAACCTGTGGGAGATCGCCGCCCTGCCCTTGCGCGCCCCCACAGCGCACCATCTCTGGCGCCGCGCGCTCGGGATCTTTCGCGTCAAGGTAAGTGAAGAGCAGCTTCCAAAGTTGAACGTGCTCGCCTTTGGAGGCGGCGTCTCGGAGCTGTTCCTGATGCTCGCCCAGTCGCAAGGCCACAACGCCTTCTTCTGTTCCGGTAGCAAAGAGCGCCGCGCCGCCCTCGAGAAGCTGGGGATTCAGACCATCGATCAGGTCCAGTTCAACCGCTTCGCGGATCGTGGCGACATCAAGGCCTTTATCGGCGAGTGCAAGACGCGAACCGACGGTACCGGCATGCATCTGGTTTGCGACATGCTGCGAGGCCCGGTCTTCGCAGCGGGGCTCGCGGTCGCCGCGCGGCAGGGCGTGAACGTCAGTGCGGGCTGGCAGCTCTCAATGGCCATCAACTACAACTCGGCTGGCTGTTCGACCAAACAGGTCACCCTCGATCACACCCACTACGAGACGATCGAAGGCTGCGTAGAAGCCACCGCACTCTACGGCAGCGTCTTCAAGCCCACCGTGCACCACGAGATCTACAACTTCGAAGATCTCCCGCGCGCCATGTCGGAGATGCACGAAAACAAGATGACCGGGATCCCGATCATCCGAGTCGCCGCAGACATGCCCGACTCCGTGAAAAACCTGCTCGAGTAACACCGCGCGGGGCCACAGCTACGAATTGCGGTCTTGTTCCCCTTGCATTCGTCTGGAGGTGCAGTGGCTCGCATTCTGATCATCGGCGCGACTTCTGCGATTGCCGCTGCCACCGCCGCAATCTATGCGGCCCGGGGCGACCAGCTCTACCTGTTGGCGCGCAGCCGAGAAAAGCTCACCCGGGTCCGGGCATCCCTCGCTCCAGCGGTCGTGGGCGCGGACACCGGTAACTTCACGGAGACCGAGGCAAATCCCGGCCGTATCGAACGGGCAATCGAAGCACTCGGCGGAATCGACCTCGCCTTGATCGCCCACGGAGACCTGGGAGATCAACCCCGAAGCGAATCGGATTACGGCGAAGCCTACTCACAGTTCGACAACAATCTCTTGTCTACCGTGTCTTTCCTGATTCCATTGGCCAATCAATTCGAGCGGCAAGGTTCGGGAAGCATTGCAGTGCTGTCGTCGGTCGCCGCCGAGCGCGGCAGGCCCCGCAACTACACCTACGCCTCCGCCAAGGCGGGGATCAATACGTATCTGCAGGGCTTGCGCTCACGTCTACGGAAAAGTGGGGCGCGTGTGCACACCTTGAAGCTCGGCCCGGTCGATACGCCCATGACTGTGGACCACGTCAAGGATGTGACGTTTAGCTCGCCGGAAGTAGTCGCCCGGGGCATTGTGCGCGCCATCGACCGAGGCAAGGACTGCGCCTATATCCCTGGCCACTGGGCGATCATCATGGCTGTTGTGCGCGTCCTGCCCGAAGCCATTTTTCAGAAGATCCCGTCGCTCTCGGGCCGCTGATCGCAAATCTCGCCCGGTCACTTCGTGCTTGCGACCCGAAAGGATCGTCAGGCCGCACAGGCCAAGGCCCAGAAGCACGGCACTGCCGGGTTCAGGGGCGTAGGCTCCGTAAAATCGTGAATCTATCAGATCGCTTCCATCGCTCGAAAATGCGGAGACCAGGTCCCAGTCAAGAGGCACCCCCAAGCTGTTGAGCGCTGAGAGCGATCCGTCTTCGGGAAGAAAATTGGTGAGATTATTGTCGCTGATCGAGCCTTGCGCGGTCGCCGATCCGTTGAAGCCTGCATCGATCAACGGCTGGGAAATCATCACCTGCGGACCTGCGTCTGGAGAGAATGGGGAGGCAACATCGAAGCCGACTGCCATCGCGCTTTCGATGGCAACCAACCAGCAGGCAGTGGTCAGCACAATGACCAGAATTCTCACGGCAATCACAACGGGACTCCAACGGGTGCGTTCGCTCTCTTCTATCTCTCATCGGAAAACCACGAGATACATGCAGTGAAAATTCCCCACCAGGCAAAATAAATGCATACAGTCCAGACTTAGGCAACCACTGTGCGGATGAACCGCAATTCGGCGGCAGGAGCAACGCGCAATACGGGCGCGCATGGGTGCCGTCTTCGGAAAGCGACCGTTGCTAGCGTGATCCGTGCACGCGCCCTGGAGTGCTACAGAAGCCCTCTGCGTGCGTTTCTCGGGCAACACCAAGACCTCGCGAGATCTCCGCCCGCTGACGCTCTCTACAGGAGCACTCACAGGCCGAACTTCAATGATGTGAAGAACTACGCCTCGACTGCGAGAGTCAAGGCAACTGAAGTGCATCATGCGCACCAGCAGCAATAAAATTGCCGCCAACCTGCGCGCTAAAACCGGGCGTTTACACCGAGCGAGACGACGTGGGCATCGTAGTCATCGATCGCCGTCCCGTCTCGGCGGTACAGGTAGAAGCCATAGTTGCCATAGAAGCGCCAGGTATCGTCCAGCCGGTAGTCGCCGGACAGTCGAACCGTGTGGCCCATGTTGTCCACCGATTTATTGCTGTTGAAGAGGCTGTACGAGAACGAACCCGACCACTTGTCGGAGGGGCGGTAGGTGGCGCCTGCGGTCAGGGTCTCGGTGACGGTGTTGTATTCGAAGTCGACCAATCCAAGTCCACCTGGTTGCGGTCCTTCGTCGACAAGCTCCATCTTGAGCTGACGAACCGAAAGAGATGCATTCAAGTTCCAGTCCTTGCGCAACTGGTAGTAGACAGAGGAGTAGAACGAGATGTCCTCGCGCTCGAATTTCCCACCTGCAGAGGTCGCAGCGGGCTCGATCAGCGGGCTTTCCATATCGCGCAGCTCATTTACGTACTCAACTCGCATTTCTCCTCGCAGGTTTTTGGCAATTCGCCCTCGTAGCTTGGCGAAGGCCTTGTGGCGATTCACGTTGAAGTTGTTCAAGACGAACTGAAACTCCAACTCGTTGGTATCAAACTCGTTGATATCGACGCTGAACACCTCGTAAAGGTATCGGTAGCCAACCTCGAAGCTGCGGCCCCTGCGCAAGCGGTGCTTGAGGGTAGGACCAAGTTCGATGCGTTGACGTTTGCTCGCGAACTGCTCCCGCTCGTCGGGGCGTCCGATGAAGTTCACGGTGCGGCGCGAGTCCACAATCTCGCTTCGGTATCGGTAGCGCGCGTCGAAAGTCAGACGTGTCCGCGGAGCCAGTTTATTGTCGATCGAAAGGTTGATGCGCCCCACGTAACCGTCGCGATCGACCCGATTGCGCGTGCCTACTCCGACGTCCCCGGGCTGCACCGTCGATTCGTCTCGATCCTCGTTGATTCGACCTTCTTGCATGCTGTATCGAAAGCTCGAGTCTAGTCGAACCACAGTGGCGGAGTTCGGCTGAAACACCGAACCCATGCTCACCACGGGTGACAAACGGGTCACCTCCCCCCCATCCGTCGTGCGCGTAGTGCGAGTCGCTTGGTTCGGGCGGGCGACGGCTTGTTCGGGCTCGGGGCTACTTCGCTCGTACATGAAAGACCCAGAACCGTAGACGTACAGATTGGGGCTGATGTGTCGAGCGACGGCCATATCGATCTTGCCGATATGAAGCTGGGTATCTTCCTTGTAGATCTCGGCCTCGTAGGTCGTGGTGTCGATCGAGAAATCTGTCGAAATGGTCCCGTCTGGGTTTGCGAAGTAGTTCACTTCGGTCGTCTCAGATTCGAGCTTGTGATTCGCGTAGCTGAACGCGAACTGCCAGTTGGCGTTCCCGGCGGCAGTTTCGGTGCCCACGCTCGCCAGATACGAAAGGTAGTCGACGTCTTTCTGGGACGGGAAGCCGAAATCGATCAGTCCCGACAGGTCAAAGGATCCGCTGACAAAACCAGAATAGATGGCCCCCGTCTTCGCGAGGGTCTGATCGCCGTCGACTCTGCGCACATGCAGGTCCACGTATAGATCGGAGAAGAATCCGTCCGGCTGGTAGTCGAACACCAGGCCACCGTTCATCCAATCTGTCGAGGGACTCCCGCCGCTGAAGAAAAAGCGGCCGTCATTCGTACCCGGAAAGGTATTGCCAGCGAGCGACCTGCCGTCGCTGGTTTGGTCAAGTCGTCCGCTGCGCGCGTTGTAGGATTCCTTCCAGGAAGAAAAATCTACGACCAAACCGTAGTGACCGAGCTTGCGGTAGTCCGAAACGAAATAGCCCTGCTGGTTGCCCGATTCTCCGAACCCGCGAATTTCGAGGGTTCGGTGGTTTTTCCATTCGAGCACGCCGTTCAGGCTGACTTCGCCTCCAGTCCGCAGCTTGTGATCCTGTCGAAAAGAACTCTGGCTTTTCGAAACTTCCACAAACTGGCCGCCGAGATCGCCTTCGATCTCCCATGTAGCGGAGTCGCCGTCCGCCGCGATTGCAAAGCCACCTCCGAACAACAACATCATCGCGAGCACTGCGATCGTCACCATCCACCCACTCGCTCCCCGCCGCTCGCAAACTCGATTTTTCATCAGAAGCGCCTCGGGTTGAAGTTGCGGTCAGTATGCGACCCGTGAATCTGGCTGTGGCAGTCGTAACAGAGAGCGCCACCGAGGAGGAAACCCTCGTGGACCTGCTTGCCAAAAATGGCGGCCGGTTCCTGATAGTGACATTGCAAGCACAAGCTGTTGTCGTTGCTGGTGAGCAGTTTGTTGTTCACCGAGCCGTGGGGCTCGTGGCAGTTCGAACAGCCCTCTTCCATGCCGACGTGCTCGTAGACGAACGGGCCCTGGATTTCGGTATGGCAACTCAGACAGGCTGCACTATCACCCTGTATGATCGCGTTCACATTGACTTCACCGTGGATCGAATGGCAATCGGCGCACTTCATCTGGCCCTCGGGTACCCGGTGATGAAATTGGAGCGCGAACTCCGGCGCGACGGCTTCGTGGCACTGCAGACAGAAGTCATTGTCCGACTGGCCGCCGACGATCGGCGCCACGTCAACGGACCCTGGCTGCGGGGTATGGAGATCCGCCGGATGGCAATCCCAGCAGCCGACATCGGCTCGGGCGTGGTCGGTGGTCGGCCAGAGCGGGAAGTTCTGCTGGTGGCACTGCTGACACAGGGCCGAGCGCTGTGATTCATTCAGAGCGCGCAGGTCGTCGCTGCTCACCAGATCGTGCGGGTCGTCCTCGTAGTCGTCGTTTTCGTAGAAGTAATCTGCGTGAACACTGCCGGCGCCGTGGCAGGATTCACAACCCGCGTTGATGCCGTCCCGGAAGAAGGCCAGCTTGTGCGGACCCGCCCGGTAGAATTCCGGCTCGACGTCGTGACAATCTTCGCAGGCCAGGCTCCCGACGGCTTCGGCACCCGGCACCTTCTGGGTCAGAATCGGCGGCAGCAGCGCGGTTTCGCGATCCGCCGCACAGGCGCTGAACCAGACGGCCATCACCATGAGCAGGACTCCGCTCGAGCCCAGTCTCATCCGCCCCAGACGCTGCATTGCCCCTCCTCCTAACACGTTGACGATGCGCATGGCTTATGGAGCCATAATCATGTTTGTGCGGACAACCTGTGCAGGCGGTACGTACCCGCCCGGTTCTGCGTTACCCAGGATTGCGACGGGTTTGACAAAGCAATCAATGTCGATCGTGCGGGGATCGTTGCATTGATCGGGATCGTCGGCATCGCCCTGGGCCTCAATGATCAACGGGGGTCGGATTACCTGGGTGCCGATCAGGTTTCGCAGGAAGCGCATCGGGAAGTGTCGGTTCATGACGCGAGCTGAGACGATCAGGTCCTCGAATTCAAACCCGATCAACGTCCCGTCGCTTGGAGTCACTACCTCATCCGGAACATGGAACTCGTAAATGAAGACCCGCGGCTCCAGCGGTGCCAGCGAATTGAAGTTGTATGGATGATTCTGGAGGAATACCGATTCCGACGGTCGACCGTTCAATTCGAGATCGCGCTCGACATTGCACGCGATGGTGTCGCCGCCAGCGGTCAAGCCGCAGTCGGCGCGGTATGTGATGTTGGTGCAAGCAGAGCCGGCCAGTGACGACGAATCGCCAGATTCTTCAGCGCAGGTTCCGTTGACCAGACACACGGTCGGCCCCGCACCGCCGGAGACTCCCGCCAGCGCACAACTCAAGTTGAGCAAACAGGAGGTTACAGCATCGCCCGTCAATGGATTCGCCAAGGGCTTCGGTTCGTTGTCCGCATCTCGCGGATCTGCCGAATCAACGCAGACTCCGTTGCTGGTTGACCGGAACTGGTTCTGGAAATTTACGATGCCGCGGTTTTCAACCACGCATGAGCCCACACTGCCGCATTCGTAGCCCACGCCACAGTCGGCAACTGCATCCGGCCTGGTGCAGGGTTGACCTGAATTCGGCCCGCGGATGCAAACCGAAACGTCGTCCAAGGCTTTGCAGGTGCCACCCGGACAAGCACTCATACCGGGACAATCGACGCCCGCGTCGGCGCCGCCGACACAAACCATTCTTCCGCCAATCGGATCCTCGAACCCAAGCGAGCACTCCAACTGCTCACAGGTCTCACCGCCGGCGCAATCCGAGTCCTGCCCGCAGCTACCACTCTGAACGCCAGCTGCCGTCTCGCAAACACCCACCCTTCCGATTTGCGCGTAGAACGCCCGACATGAGACACCCGCGGCCCCTGCCGCGTCCTTGTCACAACACTCGAGTTCCGGAAACTCGGAACATGCGTAGAGACACGGACCGGAGTCGTTGGCACAATCGGAGTCTTGCTGGCAAAGCGGTTGCGCCAGATCCTTGGCGCAGCGCCCTCGCTCGTTCGCGTCGCTGAGTTCGATCTCGGGGACACATGGGCCGACGTCTTCGCCGCTCACTATGCACGCCGGATTGCCGAAGCCGGGTGCCGTGAAACCGCTCCCCAACTCGGTGAAACCACCCCCCATCAACGGTACGCCCTCGCCCGGCAGGGGCGGACTGTCGTTTGGATCGCAGAAGAGCACCTCATGTGCAGCCGTGAAGCCCGGGACGCCCATCCCGATGCCGCTTCCGTCGATGATGCCACTCAAATACGCTTCCGCGGCCTCTTCTTCGCAGATGTACTGGACCCCCAACGCGCGACCTTCGGGGCCCGGTGTGACCTCGATACGCGGGTCCCCCACTTGGTCGCGCACACGGGTCCCGACCACGACAAAGAAATCCTCTGGATCTTCGTCGTCCATGCTTCCGTCGGCGGTGATTTCACCGGTCTCAGAATGTCCCTTGTCCAGGATGAATCCCGAGCGATACACGCAACCGGCGTTGCCCAACGCGACCGCGCCAGCGAGATCCGGGTAGTTCGGGAAGAAACTTGGATCTGCTTGATCCGCGCCCGTGGCAATCGTGTTCTGCATATTGCAGGGCGCGTTCTCGTTGAAGGGATCCGCGCTGAGGTTGAGCGCCGCCAGAGAACTCGCCGTCTGCACAAACAGTTGCACCCAGTTCTGGCGCTCGTGAGAAAAGCCCGCCGGGAGTCGATGTCCGACGCCGACATTGGTGATCGTAAGCTCGACTTCGTAGGTACCGTTCAGCACGAACGCGTCATCGTTCAGCGCAGCTTCGAATTCGAGTTTATACGCTGAATCCAACAACTCCTGACGCAGGGCACGCTGAGTGTTCTGTCCGCTGAACTTGATCAGCGGTAGATCTACGCCCGGCATGTAGTGGCTCGACACCCGCCGGGTCGGGAGCGTTGACGTGACATCAGATTGCGAGCCCTCTATGGCAGCCAAATTCTTGGCGTAGAGGTCGTTCTTCGGGGTTCGCGTGCCCATGCCCGTCATTGGGTCCACGTTCTGGACCAGCGGCACCCGGGGAAACAGCGACATGTGGCAATCCTGGCAAGTCACCACGACTTCCGCCTCGCCTCCGCCCAGGGTCGAAGGATCGTTGACCGGACTCACGATGGTGCAGAGACCCGCGCTGCCGCAGTCCGTGGCGGAGGTTCCAGGGGTGCAGGCCTGGAACGCATTGTTCTCGCAGAACGTCAATTCGGGATGGTTGTAGACGCTGATCTGCCACTCGCTGAACAGGTTCTCGACCCGGCGAACGCCGGTGTTGCGGGCCCGACCATTGACGACATTACCCACGGTTGGCGAGGAACCACTTGGGGATTCTGCAATCGCCGGAGAGCTCCCGCTTTCCATCACGCAGGGCCCGCAGTCATTGCCGGGGCAGCCGATGTTCAGTCCCACGCAGTCAAAGTCCGTCGAACACACGTGGGTGTCCTGCAACTGGCAGGATCGGAGAACCGGATTGCCAAATACCGGGCGCACGTCGTGGCAGGTCGCGCAGAACATCGAGCTTCGATAGTAGTTGCCGTCCGGTCGGTCGAGTTGGCGAGAGCCACCATCCATGTGGGCAAAGAGCGGACCCAGGGTGCCGTCGGCGACTCCGCGGTCCATCACGTTCATCGTATAGTCGGCCGTCGTAACCGATGCTGGATCAAAGGCGCAATCAACGGAATTCTGACAAGCCTCGAATTGGCGTGGCCCGCCCGGCCCGCAGAAACCCTGGTTCGGACCCGGGGCCGTATCACATCCACCGCAGTCGACGTCCCCCGCACACGAACCTCCGATGTTCGAGCCACCCTCACAGGTCCCCGTGCGACAGTACGGGAGTTCTTCGCAGGTCACCGCAGTCGGACGCATGATCTCGGGCGTATTGTCGGGTAGCAGTACCCCGCTGACCGCCAACGGCCGATCGGTCTGGAAGTACGGGATCACCAGCGGACTGTCGACGCGAGCCGATTCGTGGAACGCATTCGCCGCGAGAGAAAGCTGGTCGGCCGCAATGCCCTGACCGTCGGTTATCTGATCAACCGGATAGGGACCGAGGCGCAGTCGCCTGCCGTCGAGAGAACGTTCTTGCAGATCGAACGAATTCACCCCCGACGAATCGGAGTTGCGGAACTGCTGACACGCACGCCGATGATTGGGCAAAATGTTGTGACAGGTTTCGCAGTTGATTCCTTCCTGGGCTTCCACGCTGTAGTAAATGGTGGCCGGCGCGATGATGCAGGGGCCGCAATCCTCTCCCGCTGGACAACCCGTGCCCGCACCACTGCACATCGCATCGCTGGTGCATTGCCTCAACACACGCGGAAAATGGACGCCCTCCGTGACGGAAGGCATGTTGATGCAAGTCCTTGCCTGGAACTGAATGCAACGTCCCGGTGCACCGCAGACGTCCTCGGAGGTTTCGAAGGTGCATTCAATGAATGGAGTCGTCGATGCCGTATTGCACACGTAGGGGATCTGAGGTTGGACCTCGTCAAAGCCGTAGTTGTTGCCCGAGAATCGTCCTTCGAGTCCGATGAAGGCCATCGGCGAGTGACAAGGCAGGCAAAAGTTTCCGACTCCACCGCCCTGGGATACCCCATTGTTCGCGTCGATCAGCGCCCCCGCGCCAAAACTGTTCTGCCCCGCAGCGACGAGTGAATAAAAAGTCGGGCTGATGCCACTGTACGAATGCGGACTGGTGCGCCATTCCTGGTACTGCCGCGGATGACACGTTTTGCATTCCGTCGAAGAACTGAAGGGGCGCTCGGCTACGTATGGCGTGGCCTGTAGCGGCGCGGTTGTAGCCGACGGCGCCGTTGTGCTGAGATCGGCGAAACTACCGTCGCCCTCCGAAGACGAGATCGATTCAACGCCGTCGGATCCGGGTACGCCCGCGATGTCGGCTACTTCCGAACCGGGGGCGCTCACGGGGCTCAACTCGGATCCGGAATCATCGCTGGGCCCGCAGCCGGTTACGAATGCCGTCGCGAGAAATACCGCCACCCAAACGCCGCCAAACATCTCGCGCATGTTCGAACCCTCCAGCTGCGGTCGACCCAGCAAACTCAGCAAAATCTGATCGGCCCTTACCGTCGACCGATCACGCTAAACTACTGCGGTCCCATGCGATCTATTTCGATCAGAAACTCTACAACGAAACCTGTTGCCGGCCATACCCAAACACGTGCGCCGAAGGGTCGAGACTTGAAACAAATGTGCGAAACCAAAATGCTGTTATAAATCTCCTCGCCCTCTAAAATCAACACATCAACGTGCTGATCCACTGCGACGCACACAAAAAATCGACTGTGGCGCCAAGCACTCAGCCGCTCCACTGATCCAATTGGGGGGCTACGGGCCCGTCGGATGGAATCACGATCACGGTTCGATGGGTCGCAGCACCAACGCGGGATTCGTGAAGTTTTCAACGGCTCCGGCAGCGACAATTTCCGTTAGTATTGGCCCGCTCGCGACAGGACTACTGTGTGCGGCTACGCAGACGACTGCGTAGACTAGATACCGCGTGGCATGCATCGTTAGCATGCATCGTTGACATACGCAGTTGACGATGTCGACATGTGACTTAGACGTACGACTTAGGGGAAGCGCTCATGACTCGGTCGGCCATCCGTGCACATCAATTGGCAGCGCACTCGCAGATGACTTTTACAGCCGCGATGCCGAGGCGCCGTCGCCCGATCCTTCGCGCGCTTGCATGCACGGCCGCCACGGCACTGGCAAGCATCGCCATCGTCTCTCCGATCCAGGCCCAAGAGGGGCAGCCCGGCTATGTCGATACCACCGCACTCAATCTTCGCGTCGATGCGGGGACCAAGTCCGCAATCGTCGGCATCCTGCTCAAATACGACGCCGTCACCGTACTCGGCAAAAAACAAATTGGCCGGTCGACCTGGTACGAAATTGAAGCCTCCGGCGGTTACACCAACGGCTATGTCTCGGCGCGCTACATCCAATTTGGACCCACCCCCGAAGGAGCCATCGAGGAAGAAATCCTCGACTACGGAGCCAAAGAAACCCCCACGCTGATGCGCGGCGCATTCAAGTACGTCGGACCCGGTGCATGTGCTGAGTGCCACGAAGATTCCACCGGCAAGTTCCCCGACGGGGCGTCGACGGTGTGGAGCCACACCGTCCATTCTGCTGCATACAAGACCCTCAGCAAGGACTACACGATCGAGATTTCCAGGCGCAAGCGCAACATCGACGATCCAGCTAACGATTGGCGCTGCGTGAAATGTCACGTCACCGCATTTGGAGCAGATCCAAGTCAACTCGGCCCGGGCTACTCTCACCAGAACGGCGTGAGCTGTGAAGTTTGCCACGGCCCGGGCGGTTCCTACGCGGATGCGGACCACGGCCCGGACAACCCCAACCGCGCCGACCTCGGCTTTCGTATTCTCAACAACCTGACCGAACGGCGCGAGGTCTGCACCAGTTGCCACAACGCGGCCAGCCCGACCTACAAGCCATTCAATCTGCGCGAGTTCTCCCGTTCCATCGCGCATTGGATCGACCCCGGTGACCGGTTCTATTACCAGGATGCAGTCACCGAAGCGAAGCGCCGCCAGGGCCGAGTCGCGGTCAAGCAGGCCGAGCGTGTCCAGGCCCTGATTCCCGACACCTCGGCGGCCGACGCCGAGAAAGCCAAACGCGATGCGGCTGCAGCCGAAGTGGCAGCAAAGAAGCGCGACGACGAACGCAAGGCTCGCGACGCGGCGGCGGCAGAGGCCGACGAAGCCGAACGCGCCCGTCTCGAGAAGGAGCAGGCGGTCGCTGATAGACAGGCCGCCAAAGAGGCGAGACTGGCGGCGCAGGAGGCAAAGCGCGCCGCGGCCGCAAAGGCAGCGGTTCAAGCCGAGACAAAGAGGAAGCTGGAAATCGAAGACCGCAAGGCCCGTGCCGCGGAGCGCAAGGCGGCTGAAGAGGCCCTCGCAGCCGAGGCGGCAGCCCAGGCCGAGCAGGAACTCAAGGCAGCCGCAGCGCGCAAGAAGTTCGAGGAACAAGCTCGCGCTGCTGCCAAGAACTCAACCGGCGTAGATTCCTTTCTCGAAGATGTGGATGACGTCATTTCCCTCAACACCGCGGGCAAGAAGTACCTGCCGGTCGAGTTCCCTCATCTCGCCCATGCCTCAAAGCAGTATCTGCCCAACGGCGCCTGCAGGGATTGTCACCACACTCAGGAAGGCGATGAAGCCCCCGAGGCGTGCAGCACCTGCCACGAAATCGACGGTGACGCCGACGAAGACAAGCAGAAGACTCGAGCGGTACACACCAAGAACAAGGGCTTCCCGCGCACGGGTGACCAGGAGCAGACCAGCTGCGTTGGCTGTCACAAGAGCCAGAATGCCCTGCTCACCGCTGGCCAGCGCACTGGAGAACCGGCACCCACAAAGTGCACGGCCTGTCATAAGCGCAAACGCTAGTCGGGGAGCAAGCTGAGCGAACAGTACGAGAAGATCCTCGAGTCTCGTCGAGGATTCGACCGTACGTGCCAGGGGAACGCCCTTGCCGTCGCACTGGCTTGCAATTGAATCAAGCCGATTTATCGTTTGCCGATTCAAGGGCTAACCCAGGTTCTCTCCAACCCTGTATCGGAACGTGAATCTCACCCGCGTGTTGCACGAAATGCTCGAAGGACGCCACGACGGAAAGAAGCTCGCCTCGGATGTAATGACAGCACCGCTCATCACCGTACAACACAGCGCAACAGTCCACGAAACGCTGTGCTCAATCGAAGCCAACAAGATTCGCCACATCGCCGTATTGGGTGCGAACGGCGAGATTGCTGGCATCATCACCCAGACCGAGTTGCTGCACGCCCTCCCCTGGGATCTCGAACTCGAGCGCGCCCAGCAGAAGCTCGATCTGATCAATCTCGTGCAGAGAAGTCAGATCTAGTAGCGCGCCGAAAGCGCAGCGAAGGGATTACCAGCCTGCCGGTGGCGTATCTCCCTTTGGCCCCATCAGGTAATGGCGTCGCTTGTGCCTGCCCCAAAGCTCGTAGTTGGCTTGCACCCAGGCGGCGAGTCGCGGTGAAGTGACCCTGATCGACTTTCTCGGGTCGCGGTCGAAGGGCCTCTTCGACCAGATGACCAGGGCGGGCGGGTTGCGTTGCACGCGCTCGAAAAAATCCGCCTCTTCCTCTGGCGTCAAAAAAGTGCCGGGCATGACGATGTCAGGCGCCGCGTATCCACGGCGATCTGCAAGAACGAGATACATTGGGGAGACCGACAGGTCCAGGATCCGCGCATTCGGCGGCGTCAACTTCAGCCTTCGCACGATGAGATTGGTGAGTGACGCCTGGTTGGGGTCGCTGACCTCGATTTGGCCATGGGTGGCATGAATTGGATTGCCCCCGCGACGCGCGTAGGGGATCCAGGTATCGGTCGCGTGCATGAAGATCCAGAGTGCGACACCGCTGACGACGATTCCTCGTTCAACCCAGGCGCGGCCATTCGAATTCCAAT
>JADFNE010000063.1 GCA_022563535.1 Myxococcales bacterium | reverse complement strand
GATCAATCCCACCCCCGAGCAAATCGAGGAAAGTGATATCGAGTTCATCGTCGCAGGGCACCGCGGCTCGATCGTGATGGTCGAGGGCGGGGCCAAAGAGATCCCCGAAGCCGAGGTTCTGGCGGCCCTCAAATTTGGTCACGAGGCGCTGCAGCCGATCATCGACGTGATCGAAGACCTGCAGAAGAAGGTTGGCGTGGAGAAGATCGTCCCCGCAGAGGCCGAGGACAATTCGGAGTTGTGGACCGAGATTCGCGGCAAGGCCGAGGCCCGCTTGAGCGAGGCGTATCAGATCAAGGAAAAATTCGTACGATCGAAGGCTGTGAAGGAGATTGAGCGCGAAATTGTAGACGTGTACGTCGAGGAATACAGCCAGGCTCCCGTCCAGATGGGTTCGCTGGAAGACTACGAAAACCGCAGCAACGGTCTCAAGAAGCTCAGAGGAAACGTGAAGGGAATACTTCACGATCTCGGAGCAGAGATTGTTCGCGAGCGCGTGATGGCGAGCAACGAGCGAATCGATGGCCGCGGTCCGTCGGATATCCGGCCGATCGCCTCAGAAGTACGAACCGTACCTCGCCCTCACGGCGTTGCACTGTTTACCCGGGGTGAGACCCAGGCGATGGTGACCACGACCTTGGGCAGTGGCTTCGACGAGCAGACGATCGATGGCATGATCGGCCGCTACAAGAAGTCCTTCATGCTCCACTACAACTTCCCGTCATTCTCGGTGGGCGAAGCGCGACCGCTGCGCGGCCCCGGACGACGAGAAGTGGGTCATGGCACCCTGGCAGAACGCGCGATCAAGGCGGTGCTGCCGGATCACGAAGAGTTCCCGTACACCATTCGCGTCGTTTCGGAGACCCTCGAATCCAACGGTTCGTCGTCGATGGCGGCAGTCTGCGGTTCGACGCTTTCGCTGCTCGATGCGGGCGTACCGCTCAAGAGCCCGGTGGCGGGGATCGCCATGGGGTTGATCACGGACGGCACACGCACCGTAGTGCTCTCGGACATCCTGGGAGACGAAGATCACCTTGGCGACATGGACTTCAAGGTCGCGGGTTCTGAGGCGGGCATCACTGCTCTGCAGATGGACATCAAGGTCAAGGAGATCAACTGGGAGATCCTGGAGAAAGCGCTCGACCAGGCACGCGAAGGTCGGTTGCACATCCTTGACTGCATGAACAAGGACACCGAGTCGGAGCTCCACGGCTTGAAGCCTCGGAGCGAGCTGCACGATTTTGCGCCGCGTCTCGAGGTCATCTTCGTCAAGCCCGACCGCATTCGCGACATCATCGGGCCCGGCGGCAAGGTCATTCGCGCGATCCAGGAAACGACCGGAGCCAAGATCGATATCGAAGACTCGGGACGTTGTTCGGTATTTGGTCCGAACGCGGAGGCCGTGAAGGTCGCACTCTCGATGGTCGAGGAGCTCACCCAGGAGGCCGAGATCGGTCGCATCTATCTCGCGAAGGTCAAGCGCATTGCCGATTTCGGTGCATTTGCGGAGATCTTCCCGGGCACGGACGGGTTGATCCACATCAGTCATCTGGCTGCTGGGCGCGTCGAGAAAGTCACCGACGTCCTCAACGAGGGTGACGAGGTGCTGGCCAAGTGCATCGATATCGACCCGGCTGGCCGGATCAGGCTCTCGCGCAAGGAAGCTCTCGCTGATCTGGCTGCACGCGAGGCCGAATAGCCCGTTGAAGTTGCGTAGCGCAACGCCCGATAGCTCGATTATCATCCGCAACGATGGATGACGATTTGAACCGCATGGGTGGGGAACAGACACCGGAGTTGCGAATTCGCATCCGGCGTCATCCCCATGCCGAGGGGCTGGCTCTTCCCAGGGTTGCCACGGAAGGCTCTTCAGGCGCCGACCTCGCCGCCGCGATCGAGGGAGAACTCACGATCGAGCCCGGTCAGCGGGAACTCGTTCCTACCGGGTTCTCTCTCGCCATTCCCAGGGGCTTCGAGGGGCAGGTTCGCCCTCGCAGTGGGCTTGCCCTGCGCAATGGGATCGTCGTGCCGAATTCACCGGGTACCATCGATGCCGACTATCGCGGTGAGGTAAAGGTTATTCTGTTGAACGCGGGCACAGAACCCTTCGTGATCAAGCGCGGAGATCGCATTGCCCAGCTCGTGATTGCCCCCGTGGTCCATGGCGTTTTCGACGAGGTTGCCAGTCTCGACGAAACGGGTCGCGGGAACAAGGGCTTCGGGGATTCGGGCAGGTAAGCGGGCGGGGTGTCGTGATGAACGATTCAACAGAGCTTGCATCGGGAGGGAGTGCTTCGGGCGAAAGCGCGCCGGAGCAGGCCGAGACCCCGAGCCCAGAACCGATTCACCCACAACCCGCAACGCCATTGGCCGAGAAGAAATCTCCAGTCAGTGAACTGTCAATGCGGTTGGTCACCGCGGCGATCCTCATCCCGTTCGTACTCTACGTGATCTATCTCGGGGGCTGGCTGTACCTCGCGGTCGTGGCCACCTTTGGCGTGCTCGCCCAGCGCGAGTTCTACGGCTTGATCGAGGACAAAGGCGCCGAGCCCCTGGTGATGCCGGGGTTGGGCTTTGGTCTCGCGGTCATGCTGATTGCCTACTGGGGCAACGAATATCACACGATGCTGCTGGTGACGGCATCGTTGCTCGTATTCATGATTGCGCAGCTCGGCAAACCGGAGATCACCGAGGCCCTTGCAAGTATTTCCGGCACCTTCTTTGGCGTGTTTTATGTGGCGTGGTTGCTGTCGCACGCGATCGTGCTGCGCTTCTTCTACAAAACGGCGCTCGGCCGCTATGGGGCCCAGGACCTCGAACAATTCGGGCTGGTCCCGGATTCCGGGGCGTTCTTCATGACCTACGTACTGGCCGTCGTCGCAGCCTGCGACGCCGGCGCCTATTTTGCGGGACGCGCCTATGGACGACGCAAACTCGCTCCCAAGATCAGCCCGAACAAGACCGTGGAAGGCGCTCTCGGGGGTCTGTTGGCGGCCTTGGTTGTGGGCGTGTCGTGCAAGCTCGTCTACGGGGTCGTGGCTCCCGAACTCGCCGCTGCATTTTCCTGGAGTCTTGTCCTGGGCTTTGCGCCGATCCTGGCGGCGGTGGGGATCGTCGGCGATCTGGTCGAGTCTCTGCTCAAGCGCGACGCCAAGGTCAAAGACACCGGAGCGCTGTTGCCGGGGATGGGCGGAATACTCGATCGCATCGACGCCCCGCTACTGGCCATCCCGGTGATGTACTACATGCTGCTCGCCTGGGTGGAGTTTAATCTCGGTTAGAACGCATAGATCAATTCGGCCAACAGCAAGGTCTGGCTGTCGGCGCCCCCGGTGAAGCTATAGGGATCTCCCGCTCGGCGGTACTTGTCGCCAACTCCCCAGTCGAAGCGCACCTCACCCCGAGCCGTCAGGCCGTCGGTCAGGGCGTAGTCGACGGTCGTGGTGAACGAATACTCGTCTTCGGACTGCGCGTTGCTCGGGTCGACGACCACGACCTCAAAGCGCATCGCGATCCCCAGATCTTTGTTCCATTGATAGCGTCCCGCCGCCGCCAGGGCGTAGGTGCTCGCGTTGGGGAGGTTGGCCGGATGGCTCCAGACGTAGTCGAAGTTCACATACAGCGTGATGTCCTCGCCCAGATTTCCTGCGACCACGAGATCAAAGATTCCCAGGTCGCTCCGATTGTCGTCATTGTTGACCGGGAAGGTTGGGCACGGGGGGATCTGACCGGTGGGGCCGCTGCAGAGCGGATCGGAGGGATCGATCGCGATGCCCGAATTCTCGAGCGCCCCGAGTCGACTGCCGTGAATGAATGAAGCCGCGATATTCCAGGTGTCGGCTGCGAACTTGACTTGACCGGTGAGCGCCTTGTTGCGATCGGTATCGATCGCGGTATCGCTCACCACCGCATTGACCAGACCGAAGGACAGCGACACCGGACCCACCTGGGTCGACAGGATCGCACCGGTATGACTCACGGGTTGCAGGCCCCAGACCAGACCCCGGGTGATGTTCAGATTTTCTGAAACCGGGATCACCTCGGCGCCGAGCAAGGTCCAGAGTTCGCCCGCGTCGAGGCGAATGCCCTGATAGGCGAGTGGGGCCAGATAGCTGATGTAGGCGGAATAGATCGTAACCACATCGTTGCCTGTAACGCCGATCTCGCTGCGCGCGGTTTCGCCGAAGGCAATATCAGCATGAAACCCTGCGCGGCTTTCGGAAGTGACGGGTTTATCGAACTGAAACCAGAATTGATCGAGCTGAAACGTGTCGTTGTTGCTGTGAAAGCCGGTATTGCTGTTCTGGTTGATCGATTGATCGTTGCCACTCCCGCGCGGGTTGTAGGTGTAGTTGACGTTGATCCATGAATTGATCTCGGTCGCTTCGAGGAACATCGAGAGACCCGATCCCGATTCTGCGTCTATTTCCCCGAGTGTCTCATTGGAATGGCCAGCCGCGGTGGTGGCCAGCATGCCGGTTAGCGCCAATGCGACCGCCGCAGTCCAAAGCTTTGACACAATCGTCGTCCGTTTCCTGCTCGACAAGTGTGTTGTCACGCGAGCCCGAGGTTGCGTTTGATGCGCGCGATCGGTTCTTCGAGATCGGGTTCGAACGCGGTTCCACTGATGCGCTCATATGCCTCGATGTAGCGGCGCGCCGCCTCGCAGCGGACGTCGATCGGCAGGGTCGGCGATGGACCGTCGCCCTTGTACCCCTGCTCGCCCAACCAGAGGCGGACATATTCCTTGTCGAGCGCGGCGGGGGAGCGCTGCTCCGAGAGTGATCGTTCATAGTCGTCGAGATACCAGTAGCGGGAAGAGTCCGGCGTATGGATCTCATCGATCACGATGATTTCTCCGTCGGGACCAAGCCCCATCTCGTACTTGGTGTCGACCAGGATCAGTCCGCGGCTCGCCGCATAATCAGTGCCGATCTGAAACAACTCGGCGGCAATCTTTCCGGCCCGGTCGTACTGCTCTTCGGAGATCGCACCCAGGGAGATCAACTCTTCGCGCGAGGTGAGTTCGTCGTGCTGGCCGAAATCCGCCTTGGTGGTCGGGGTGAGGAGCGGCTCGCGGAGCTTTTCGTGACGATGCATTCCGTCGGGAAGCGAGTGCCCGCAATAATTGCGTTCGCCTCGGGAGTAGGAGGTCCAAATCGAGGTCGATGTAGAGCCGGTGAGGTAACCGCGGTAGACGAATTCGACGGGGAGCAACTCACAGTTGCGAACCCGCGAGACGTTGGGATCGGGAACATCGATGATGTGGTGATCGATCACGCCGTCGATCTTGTCAAACCAGAAGGCCGCCCCGCGATTGAGCACCTGCCCCTTGAGTGGAATGGTCCCGATGACGACGTCAAAGCTGCTGATTCGATCCGTCACGACGATGGTGCGCTGATCACCATCGATATAACTGTCGCGGACCTTGCCTTCTCGACGCTCACCGAGTGCGTCTAGTTGGGTGCTGTCCAGGGTCTTGGCGCACAATTCTTCCAACAGCTTGATGTCGACTCCCACGTAGAATTCCTCTCTTTTGGGTCGGTCACCGACCATGGGGTTGCGTGATTTTTTTCCGGGACTTGCGCCCCAGCTTGCGGGTACTGCGCTCAGCCGTCGCGCGACCCGTCTTGCCCGGGGCTGCAGGGTGAGCAGCGGAGCTTAGCTCGGCCCAGCGGGGCTCGCGTGGCCAACGCGTTGACCCGCTGTGGACCGGCGGGTAAACTGCCGCCGTTTTCCGAATCACATCGAAAGGTGACCTCAGAACACGCACTTCCCGTGGGGCGATCGAGTCCAAGGCCGAAGCAGCACCAAGTGCACCAAGTAAATAAAGTGCACCAAGTAAATAAAGTGCAATGATAAAGAGCGGACACCGAGAGCCAGGATCAAGAGCCAAAACCAATGCAAGTCTGACTGGAGAGTTCGATTGACAGGGAATCCCCCAGCGACCCAAAGCGGGAAAAAACCCAACGGCGTTTTGGAACCCGACAACCCCACCTTCGAATCCATCACGGCGGAAGAGCTCGAGGCGCTGCGCAAGGAACGCGAGGCGGACCACTTCCACGACGAATGCGGTGTGTTCGCAATTTCGGGGCATGACGAAGCCGCAAACATCGTCTATCTGGGGCTCTACGCCCTACAGCACCGCGGCCAGGAGAGCTGCGGCATCGTCGCAAGCAACGGCCGGGAACACACCGCGCACCGGGCGATGGGGCTGGTGGCGGACATCTTCGGTTCCAAGACCCTGAAGCGGCTACCCGGGCGCCACGCGATCGGACACGTGCGCTACTCGACGGCCGGATCCAGCAGCCTGCGCAACGCCCAGCCCATCTGCGTCAATACCGATGCGGGGCCAGTGGCGATCGCCCACAACGGCAACATCGTGAACGCCCTCGCGATCCGGTCCGAACTCGAGGGGCGTGGCTCCATCTTCAGTTCGACTTCCGACAGCGAAGTCATTCTGCATTTGCTGGCCCGATCTCGAGAGGCGTCCCTGGAAGAACGCTTCATCGACGCGCTTTCCCGGGTAAAGGGGGCGTTCAGCATCGTGCTCCTCACCGACGAATTGCTCATCGCCGCGCGCGACCCGAGCGGTTTTCGCCCGCTCAGCCTGGCGCGCCTCGGGAATTCCTATGTGCTGGCGAGTGAAACCTGCGCGTTCGATCTGGTGGGCGCCGAGTTCGAGCGAGACATCGAACCCGGCGAAGTCGTGGTGATCCGACGGGGTCGGATCCGCAGCATGCATCCGTTTTCCCGGAGCGTGAAAAGTCATTTTTGCGTGTTCGAATATCTGTACTTTGCACGCCCGGATTCGAATCTCAACCGCAAGAACGTCTACTCCTACCGCAAAGAACTGGGTCGGGTGTTGGCACGGGAACTCGGAGTGGCGGCGGATCTGGTGGTGCCCGTTCTGGATTCGGGCACCTCTGCCGCGATCGGTTACGCCGAGGAATCGCAGATCCCCTACGAGACGGCGCTGATTCGCAACCACTATGTGCGAAGAACCTTCATCGAGCCCGCCCAGTCGATCCGCATGTTTGGCGTGAAGGTCAAGCACAACGCGATCCGGGGCATTCTGGAAGGCAAGCGAGTGGTGCTGGTCGACGATTCGATCATACGCGGGACGACCCTGGTCAAGATCGTGGCCATGTTGCGCAATGCCGGAGCGCGAGAGGTTCACGTGCGCATTTCGGCGCCCCCGACCATCGGGCCCTGCCACTACGGGATCGATACGCCGACGCGGGAAGAACTGATCGCCCACGACCACAGCGTGGACGAGATCCGTGAGATCATCGGCGCAGATACCCTGGGCTATCTCTCGCTCGAGGGGTTGCGACGCGTAGCCGCGAGTGAGTTCAAGCGCGGGATCTGCGATGCATGCTTCTCCGACGAGTACCCGATCCCGGTCGATCCCGAGCAGCAGATCCCCCAACTTTCTCTGTTCCGCGACGTCGAGGAAGAACCCGCCGAAGACGACTAGCAGCCCGTTCAAGTACCCTGAAAGGCATCGGACAGGGGAGGGGATATGCACGCTCGAGGGATGCTCGATCTTGAGACGCTGACGCGGCTGATCAACGACGGCGAAATCGAAACCGTCATTACGGCATTCCCCGACCTCTACGGTCGACTGATGGGGAAGCGCATCGTCGGACGTTTCTACCTCGATGAAATCGCAGCGGACGGCATGCACGTCTGCAACTATTTGCTCGCATGCGACATGGAGATGGAGCCGACTCCGGGCTACGCGTTTACGAGTTGGGACACCGGCTATGGCGATATGAGGGCGGTGCCCGACTATTCCACCCTGCGCCGTGCCGCCTGGCTCGACCGCACGGCCATCGTGATCTGTGATGCGCTCGAGGAAGAGCGGGACGAACCCATCGCGGTTTCTCCGCGCAACATTTTACGCCGGCAAGTCGAGCGAGCGAGCGAGCGAGGCTTCGTGCCCTACATGGGCAGCGAACTCGAATTCTTCTTGTTTCGCGAAACCTATCGCAGCGCCCGGGAAAAGGGTTATGCGAATCTCGAACTGCGGCAACACTACAACGAGGACTACCACCTGCTTTCCGGTGGCATGGCGGAAGACATTGTCGGAGCCATTCGACACGGAGCGGACGCCAGCGGAATCCCCGTAGAGTTCAGCAAGGGCGAGGCCAGCCCGAGCCAACACGAAGTCAACCTGCGCTACGCGGGGGCGATGGAGATGGCCGATCGCCACGTGATCTACAAAATGGCGGCCAAGGAAATTGCCAGCAGTCGGGACGCTGCCATCACCTTCATGGCAAAATGGCACGCGGCGCACGCGGGCAACAGCCTGCACATCCACATGAGCTTTACGGATCCCGAGGGCAAGTCGGTCTTTGCAGACGCAGCAGAGCAGGGCGAGCCAATTCCGGGAACTCGAGCCTACCCGTCGGATACATTTCGCTTTGCCGTCGGCGGACTGTTGGCCCACACCAGGTCTCTTTCGCTGCTGTTTGCCCCGAATGTCAATTCATACAAACGCTATATGGAGGGCACATTTGCCCCAACGCGCATCGCCTGGAGCTACGACAATCGAACCGTCGGGTTTCGCGTAGTGGGTCACGGCGCATCACTGCGCATCGAGTGCCGGATCCCCGGCGGCGACGCCAACCCCTATCTCGCATACGCGGGAATGATCGCGGCAGCCCTCGACGGGATCGAGAAGCAGACGGATCCAGGCCCCTTGTTCGTTGGCGATGGCTACACGGCCGAAGCCTTGCCCCGGATCCCGAATTCCCTGAACGAGGCCATCGTAGCTTTCGAGAGCAACCCGCTCATGCGCGCCGCCCTGGGCGAAGAAGTGGTCGAACACTTGCTCCACTTCGCTCGCAGCGAGCAACAGATCTTCGACAAAGCGGTCACCGACTACGAGCGCGCGCGGTACTTCGAGCGCATCTAGTTCAAACTTACGAAGTGAGACAGAAGGGGACTGGCTTGGGAGAGAGTGCGGGAGAGCTTGCCGGGCGCACGGCCTTGATCACTGGAGCGGGCAGTGGAATCGGTCGCGAAGCTTCGCTCTTGATGTCCGGGGCGGGGGCCGTTGTCGTGGTCTGCGACATCGACACCAATGGTGGCGAAGAGACGGTCGCGCAAATATCGGCCGCTGGGGGAGAAGCGGTATTCGTGCGCGCGGACGTGTCTTCGGCCAAAGATGTCGAGGCCGCGATCGACGTGGCGCGCAGCCACGGCGGGCTTCACGTGTTGTTCAACAACGCCGGCATCTTTCCCGACGCCGACGGCTCACCCCCCGATACCGGCGAAGACGTCTGGGAACAGGTCATCAACGTCAATCTCAAGGGCGTCTTCCTGGGTTGCAAGTACGGCATCCCCGCCATGCTCGAAGCCGGCGGTGGCTCGATCATCAACACCGCTTCCTTTGTTGCAGTGGTGGGCGCAGCCACTTCGCAAATCGCCTACACGGCGAGCAAGGGCGGAGTGTTGGCAATGACCCGGGAGATCGCCGTCGAATACGCGCGCCAAGGCATTCGCGCCAACGCCCTGTGTCCGGGCCCGGTCAACACACCTCTGCTGGAGGAGTTTCTTAAAGATCCTGTGCAGAAAGCCCGTCGGATGGTGCACATCCCGATGGGAAGGTTGGCTGAAGCTAGTGAGATTGCGCGCGCTGCACTCTATTTGGCGTCGCCGGCTTCGTCGTATGTCAACGGGACGACGTTTATGGTTGATGGGGGAATTACGGCGGCTTATGTGACACCGGAGTAGGGGGGCTACCCCTTTTTCCACGGACAGTTGAGTTGAATCTACCCCCGTTATCGGCAATTTTTTCAAATTTGCGGCTTGATTTTACTATTCTCCGACGCCGAGCAACGCAGGGAACTACGCGACGCTGGCGTGATCTAGCCGCCCTAATACTGAAGACTGTCGCTGTAATTTAGAAATGGCTGGCTATTCGAGATAACCCAAGGCGCGTAGGGCTTCCCGGTCCTCGTCCTTCAGCTCCACTGAATCCGCGGCTTCGGTAGGTGTGATGCTGTGGCGGCGATCGAGCCGGAGACGCATTGCGGCGAACAACTCCGGCTCGAGCGCAGCAATGTCGTTGGCTTCACGGGGATCCGAATCAAGGTCGTACAGTTCATAGCTACCGCGCGAGACCTCATAGTGCAGCTTGTAACGGCCCCGGCGCAGGGATCGGTAGTTCGTCTCGCCCACCATCTCATTGACCTCTCCAGGCGCTTCGCCAAAGAGATCTCGCTCGACAAAGGCTTGCTCATCTTCCCCGCGCAAGAGCGCAGAAAGGTCGCGGCCATCGACCTCGAGAAGGGGCCTGGCTCGAGCCATTGCGAGCAGGGTCGGTGCCAGATCCGTGAGTGAGACCGGGGCCTTGATCCGCACACCACGAGGCAAATCGGGCCCGTGAATGATCAGTGGCACCCGTAGAACCTCTTGGTACATGGTGCCTGCATGGAACACGCTGCCGTGATCCATCAGCTCTTCGCCGTGATCTGCGGTAACGACCAACAAGATTTGATCCATCCAGCCGCCTTGCTCGAGCGCCGAAAACAACCGACCGAGTTCAGCATCCAATTGGTGAATTCCCGCATCGTAGCGATCCACCAAATGGCGCAGCCCCGCTGGATCGAGAGCCGATTTGCGAATCGTGTCACCCAGCGGCTCTCCTGCGTGATCGACACATCGCACCGGATCAAAGGATGCGCGACAGGCCGCCAGGAACTCATCAGAGACACGCAATTGATACAGTTGGTTCGTGGTGCCCTTGATGGCTCCAGTATAGGGCCTGACAAATTGAGCTTCGTGCTCGGGCAAAGAAACGTAGTCGCTGTGGATATCGATATAGTGCACAAAAATAAACTTTGGCTTTTCGCCCCCTTGCTCGACCCAGTGCAAGACCTGATCGGTCACCATGTTGTTGGGCGCAACTCGATCCCCGCCTCCCTTTACAAAGAGCGTATGTTCGAAGCCCCGCATGAAGCCAAAGAGATCCCGCTGTAACCAAGGTGTATTGACGACCGCGAAGGTCTCGTATCCCGAACGCCCGAGTTGCTCACTCAAGGTGTCGAAGCGCCCAGGCATTCGCGTATCCGACGCCACAACGCCATGTCGAAGTGGATAAAGCCCAGTCATCATCGAGGCGTGACTCGGCAACGTCCAGGGCGAGGTTGCGCTGGCGTCTTCGAACACAACCGATTGCTCGGCCAGCGCGTCGAGCACTGGAGAGGTCGGCCGCTCGTAACCGTAAAACCCAAGGTGGTCCGCCCGCAGCGTGTCGAGTGAAATAAAGAGAATCAGTGGAGGACCTGAGTCCGGCGGGCTGACGGGGGCGGGAGGCGACGTTTCGGGTTCGGGGGCTGCGGGTCCATCTCCGCACGCAAGCGCAAAGGCCAATGCGCTCGAACAGACAAGTCCCCACCAAGCACGGCCCATTCGCGAGTTTCCATTTTCAATCGACCACAACATCAATCGATCCTAACGCGTATTGCGACGAAGTCTTCGTCACTCACTTCCCTGGCTAAAGTGACATCCTCTTCCTTTGGCCGGCCATCGGACCCAAAACCATGTCCCGAAGACAGGAGTGGCTCTCTCGTTTCAGGTTTTACATAAGACCCGTTATCGGCAATTTCTTCAAATTCGCGGCTTAATTTTACTATTCTCGAACCGCGATGCCCAAGATGGGCGATTCGATCGACGACAAGGACGCCGAACTGATCCGCGGGTACCTGGAAGCACGCGCCGCCGAAATGAGACACTAAGAGAGGAAGCAATACGTAAATGAACCCACGAATGCGGCGCATGCTCCTGCTGTCGATCCTGCTCGTAACGTTGAGTGAGTGTCTGATCATCCACTGGGCAGCGCTTGCGATACGCGGAGCAGGCTTCAACCTCGCAACCGGAACCCTGTTCGTCATCGCCCTGGGCGGCATCAACCTGGTGCTGTTCCCAGCGGCCCGCAGCCGCATTCACGCACAGGGCATCGGCCTCGTATTCAGCCGCGTCTGGATTCTCGGGAGTGTTGTCGCGCTGATGACCGGCATGATGCTTGCGGCTGTATTCATTGCGCTGTACGGCGGAGCCTGGTTCCTGAATCTAGAGGCTCTTCGCGACCTGGGAATCTTGTGGCTCGGCGGAGCTGTAGTGACACTCGGACTCGGCTCCGGACTGTGGGGTGCCACCGTGGGCAATCATCGGGTGCGAGTCGACTCCCTGACGCTTTCACTACCCGATTGCCCCCCTGAACTCGCGCAACTCAAGCTCGTCCACATCACCGACCTGCACGTCGGCCCGCTGCTGCGACCGGACCGTCTCGCAAGCTTCGTTGCCCGGATCAATCGGCTGGATCCCGATCTGATCCTCATCACCGGTGACATTTTCGACTTCGATCCGAAGTACATCAAAGAGGGATGCCGTGAGTTGGCCGCTCTCGAGGCGCGACACGGTGTATTCGCAGTACTCGGGAACCACGATCACTATACCGGGACCGAGGCGGTTGCCTCGGGACTCGCGGACTGGACATCGATCCGGTTGTTGCGCGATGAATGGGATCGCATCGAGATCGAGGGTGCATCCCTGGTGATCGCCGGGCTCGAAGATCCGCTGGACGGCTGGATGGAAAAACACTCCGAAAGTCCCGCGCTCGAACGTCTCGCCGCCGAGATCCCGCGCGATGTCCCGTGTATACTGCTGGCTCATCGACCGAGCTTCTTTCGACACGCGGAGCAACTCGGTTTTCCGCTGGTACTCTCGGGACACACCCACGGCGGACAAATCGCCTTTCCCTTTGCCACCAACTACAACGCTTCGCGCATGATCTCGGATCAAACCCGGGGCGTGTTCCTGCGAGGCCGCTCGACGATGTACGTGAATCGGGGCCTTGGCATGGCGGGCCTTCCCCTGCGGCTCAACTGTCCGCGCGAGATCGCGCTCATCCGATTGGTAGCCTAAAAGGTCTAGCCGATCTAAACGCTCTCGCGATCTCGCCACTTGTGCTTGTAGAGCTGATACATCGCCATGCTCAGCGCACATGCGATGGTCAGCGGAAGCTGGTGTGTGCGCAGAAACGCCAGAAAATTCAGGATCGGCTCGCGCATCGATTCTCCGAGCAAAACGTACAGAGTCAGGCGAAACGCGATTCCGGGTATTGCAACGGCGAAGAATCCGAGCGGACGCATGCGAGCGACTCCGGCTACGCACGCCATTGCTCCCAAGGGAAACACGAACACAGCGAAGTACGACCAGCGCAAAAAAAATCGCTCGAGCCAACGTATGAAACGGCCAGCCCTCTTCGATCTCTGTTCGAGCCAGACCAAACCGGGGTCGCCGAGAGACCTACCGAGAAAGTAGGAGAACGTCGTAAAGGCGAGGCTGCGCAATCCCCCCACGAGCAGCAACAACGGTGTGGCGACCAGCGGTGCGACCAGAATGAAGTGCCGGCTGATTGGACTGATCCCGACGAGCAATAGCGGGTAGTTGTTCACCAGGTAGGGCGACGAGCCAACACCAATCCAGGTCCCGACCGATAGCGCACCCAGGGCGGCCAGGCAGCCACGAACGATCATGCGGTCCCGCGGGCTGAGCCCAGCGGTTGGAGCCGCGTCGTCGACCTCTGCTGAATCGAACTCTACTGTGTTCAAGTCCGTACCGTTTGTAGACGCCAAGTGTGATTCTTTCTCGACAGGGCAACAATTCGAAACCGAATCGCCTTCGAGTGCTCGCTTCAATAGTAGCCACTACCTCGCCGGATTTGTTCACGCAAGTGACTTTGTGCCAGATCGCCCTCATAGCAAACCAGCGGCTGATCTGCAGATCCCGTCGCCACTCTATCGGGCCGATCGTTTAGACTGTCACCCTCTAAGTCGGACTCAGCCGTGGATCATCACCGCGTTGCAGCAACGTGTCTCTTTGGAAGTGTTCGTCGTCTCGTTCAGGATGATCGAGGTTGTAATGCAGGCCGCGGCTCTCCTTACGGAACTGAGCTGCCTGGGTGATGAGTTTGGCGGTGGTTGCAATGTTGCGCAGTTCGATCAAATCAGGCGTGAGCTTGAAGTCCCAATAGTATTCGTTGATCTCGTCGTGTAGCAATTCGATGCGGTGTTGTGCCCGGGCGAGGCGGCGGTCGCTGCGGACGATGCTTACGTAGTTCCACATGAAGCGTCGGATCTCGTCCCAGTTCTGGGTGATGATGACAGCCTCGTGGCTTTCGGTTGCACTGCCCGATTCCCAGGGCGCGAGATCGCCCGGCGGTTCAATCTCGGCCAGACGCGAGATGGACTCTGTGGCGGCCGCATCGGAAAAAACCATGGCTTCCAGCAGGGAGTTGGATGCGAGTCGGTTGGCACCGTGGAGTCCGGTGTTGGCAACCTCTCCGGTGGCGAACAAGTTGGGCAGATCACTTTCTCCCGTGAGCCCCGTCCGCACGCCACCGCAGCAATAGTGCATGGCCGGCACCACCGGGATGGGTGTCTTGGTGATGTCGATGCCAAACGACAGGCAGCGATCGTAGATGGTTGGGAAACGCGTGCGAATGAAGCTGGCGTCCTGGTGGGTGATGTCGAGATGAACATATTGATCGCCCGAGCGCTTGAGTTCGGTGTCGATCGCGCGGGCGACGATGTCCCGAGGCGCCAGATCTTTCATGGGAGAGTAGTTTTCCATGAACGGTGCGCCGCGACGATTGCGCAAGATGCCGCCCTCGCCGCGCACCGCTTCGGTGATCAGGAACGACCCCGCATCGGCGTGGAACAGGCAGGTCGGGTGGAACTGCACAAACTCCATGTTGGCCAGGGTTGCACCCGCGCGATACGCCATCGCAATGCCGTCTCCCGACGCGACGTCGGGATTGCTCGTATAGAGATAAACCTTGCCCGCACCGCCGGTGGCGAGCAGGGTGATGCGGGCTGCGAAGCGCAGCACTTCTCCGGTGCGTGAATCGAGTACATAAGCGCCGAGCGCGCGGTTGGGCTCAGTGCGTCCGGACTTGTGAGCCGTAATCAAATCGACCGCGAGGTGGTAGTCGAAGAGTTCGATGTTGGGGTGTTGGACGGCGCGGGCGAGCAGCGCGCGTTCGATCTCTTTACCGGTCGCGTCCCGATGGTGGAGCACGCGACGCTTGCCGTGTCCGCCTTCACGACCGAGGTCGTAGTAGAGTTGCGATTCGCCGCCGCGATCGAAATCGACGCCGTATTTCAACAGGGACTCGATCGATTCGGGTCCGCGTTCGACCACGTATCGCACGACCTCTTCGTTGCACAGCCCCCCGCCTGCGTTGATCGTGTCCTGGATGTGATCTTCAAATGAATCGAGCGGATCGACCACGGCTGCAATTCCGCCCTGGGCGACCTGGGTGGCGGAACTGGCGGCGTCCTTCTTGGTGATCAGCCCGACTGTTCCGTGGTCGGCGACGCGCAACGCGTAGTGGAGCCCTGCGATTCCGCTGCCGATCACGAAGAAATCGAAGTCGCGTCGGTCCGTTGATTCGGAACTTGTCATGAAAGGCTCCGCGGGTTTCACTTGCCGTCGGTTCGTGGACCCGCTCTTGGATCAGCGCGTGCATAAATCCTAGCGACCTCGAGTCTAGCCACGCTTGAGGCGGAAAGCCCCCGCCTAAAGATTCCGAGTCAGGCTTTGGCTTGCATTTCCGCAGCAAGAATCGTCCCGCGTCAATTTGGCTTCTAAGGCGGGTAGGGAAAAGCTCCGATGTAGAAAGGGTAGGGATCTCGATCCCGGGAGAACGGAAACTTGCGCCCTTGGCTCAGAATACGATTGATCACCGTCACCGGGGCGCTCATTGCGGCCCAAGGGGCAGCGGCCAACTCCGCCGTCTACCGGTTTACCGATGATCGCGGGGTGGTCCACTTCACCAACGCGCCCAGCGATTCGCGCTACCAGCTTGTCAAGATCCGCCCAAAGGCCACGGGCTACAGCCGTAAAGCGCCGGCGAACGTCCCGCGCAACCACGGCTACGACTCGTTGATCGTGCGTGAAGCTCGAGCACAGCGATTGGACCCAGCCCTGATCAAGGCCGTCATTGCGGCCGAAAGCAACTTCAGCCCGCGGGCCGTTTCACGGGCGGGGGCCCAGGGGTTGATGCAACTCATGCCCAAGACCGCAGAGCAACTGGGGGTCGAGGACCCGTTTCACGTCGTCGAGAACGTGAGCGGTGGCACTCGCTACCTGAGAGAAATGCTGGATCGCTACGGAGATTTGAGCCGAGCCCTGGCTGCATACAACGCCGGCCCGAAGGCCGTAGATCGCTACCGAGGGATCCCGCCATATCCCGAAACCAAGGCTTACGTAAAGCGTGTGTTGGCTTACTATCGCGGCTACCGAGGTGACTTCCACCGATGAGTCCAGCTGACTCGAGGTGTCCAGTGACCGCAATCTTCGGTGCCAGATGAACTGGCAGGCGACGGAAACGATGTCCGAGATCTCTGAAATGACGCAACCGCGCGGGCTTGGCGAAGCCGGCAATCCGCGACCGCAGCTCGATCCCGAGGTCGGCGATCAGATTATCAATGTTCCAAATACCATCACCCTGATTCGTATCAGCGTCGTGCCGCTGCTGCTCTTCATGCCGCTGCTGCTCGACCCGGTCGGCAGCCAGATCATGGCGGGGGTGTTCATTGCTGCGATCTTGACCGACCTGTTGGACGGCTACATCGCACGCTCGTGGAAGATGGTCACCCGGTTGGGGAAGCTGCTGGACCCACTTGCCGACAAGTTGCTGGTCACCACGGCTTTGATCATGATGTTGGCGGTAGAGCGGCTCGGGGATTGGGAAGCCGGGATGGTGGTGATCATTGTGGCCCGGGAATTGGCCGTGACGGGACTGCGCGGGATCGCCTCAGCCGAAGGCCACGTGGTGGCCTCCTCGGGGGCGGGAAAGCTCAAGGCTGTGGCGCAGAACGCGGCTGTGGTTGCACTGTTGTTTCACCACCCGATCTACGGACTGCCGACCCACGAGATTGGCCTGACACTTTTGGCCCTGGCGTCGGCACTCACTCTCTGGTCGGGTTGGCTCTACTTCAGCAGCTACTTTGGCTGGCGCCTCAAACAGGCGAAGGGCTGAGTCAGCTACAGTCTGAAGTGCCCCGCGCGATCAAGAGCGTGAAAGGGATACGCATATGAGCCGTCTAACCGAGTTGTCCGAGCGAATCGATTCGCGTGATGCGCGAATCGGCGTGATCGGGCTCGGCTACGTCGGGCTTCCCCTGGTTGTCGAATTCGTGAATGCGGGGTTCGACGTCACGGGTTTCGATATCGATTCGAGCAAGATCGATGCAATCGAAAGAGGCGAGTCTTATATAGAAGACGTACCCAGCGCCAAACTGGCTGAAGCTCGTGCCACAGGGCGTCTGCACGCTTCTGCGGATTTTGGTGGCCTCTCGCGTCTGGACATCATCAATATCTGTGTCCCCACGCCGCTCACCCGCACCAAGGATCCGGACGTCTCCCACATGGCGAGTGCGGTCGAAGAAATTCGCCGTCGGCTGCGCTCCGGCCAACTCGTGATCCTCGGTAGTACTACCTATCCGGGCACTACCCATGAACTCTTCGTGCCGATACTCGAAGAATCGGGACTCGAAGTGGGCGAAGACTTCTCTCTTGCATTTGCTCCCGAGCGCATAGACCCAGCGAACAAAACCTTCAAGGTGCGCAGCGTACCCAAGGTCGTGGGCGGGCAAACACCTCTGTGCACCGAGTTGGCGTCCAAGATCTTTGCCACCATCTTTGACGAGATCGTTCAGGTCAGCTCGACCCAGAGCGCCGAAATGGTGAAGTTGCTGGAGAACACCTTCAGGGCGATCAACATTGGCCTCGCCAATGAAATTGCATTGATGTGTCAGCGTCTCGGCCTGGATGTCTGGGAAGTGATCGAAGCCGCTGCAACCAAGCCCTACGGCTTCATGAAGTTCTTGCCCGGCCCGGGTCTAGGGGGCCACTGCATCCCGGTCGATCCGAGCTATCTCTCGTGGAAGATGAAGAGCCTGAATTTCCCAGCCCGCTTCATCGACCTCGCCACCGACATCAACAGCCGCATGCCCGAGCACGTGGTCGACCGCGTGGCGGACCTGCTGAACCAGGACCGCAAATCGGTCAACGGCGCCAAGATTTTGATCCTCGGCGTGGCGTACAAGAGCAACGTCGGCGACATGCGCGAAGCGCCGGCCCTGGACGTCATTCGCCTGCTGGTCGCCAAGGGTGGCGATGTGAGCTTCAGCGACCCCCACGTGAGTTCGATCGAGGTGGATGGGATTACATACGAAGACGTAGGCACCGCCGACGAGACCCTCGCCGCCGCCGACGTCGCCGTAATCCTCACCGACCACAACGCCTTCGACTACAAGAGCATCGTGGCAAACGCCAAGCGAATATTCGACGCCCGCAACGCCACCAAGGACATCACCACCGACCGGGAGAAGATCACCAAACTCTGAGTTTTAGAGACATAAGGGTCATAGAAGAGGTAGCCCCGCAACCCCCCGGGAAACCAACACCAAAAGTCCCGAGCAGAACCTTGAACCGGGCCGATGAGATTGCTAACTCCTCGTTTCGCCAGCGAAAGATCTCACGCACGAGTAGCTCAGCTGGTAGAGCATCACGTTGCCAACGTGAGGGTCGCCAGTTCGAATCTGGTCTCGTGCTCCAAAAAGATCAACAGGGTCGCCACTTTAGGCGATCCTGTTGTCGTTTTGGTCGATCGTCAGTAGGATTTCTTGCACTAGATTTCTTCCAGTTTGCACCTCTCGATGTGAGACTCAGTCGAGCGGACAAAGAAGAAGTGAATGCAGAAGTCAAAAAAGTCGGCCTACTCGATCAAGCCTCGCGGCGGCTACTCCCATTCTTGCTGCGGATCGAAGACAATTGAGGGAAAGCTCTACCGCCGCGCGTTCTGCACGAACGATCTCACGCTCTCAACACGTGTTCTCGAAGTGCTGCAACTCGCGGAGCAGGATCAAGACTATGGCTGGCTTGTCCGCGATGGCAGCTGGAATGCGCGAGTAGAAGAGTACGAGGATCGGCTTGGGATCGGTCTAGGGGCACGGAAGATTCGAAACGCCGGGGCTGGAACCCTGCTCGCCGAATATGCTCCTCGCTTTCGCGATCGTCTTCGTGCTCGACTCCACGACCAGAAGGAGTCTCCTCCCGTCAACTACCTCACGCATCTTCGAGCACTGACGGAGTTTCTCGGAGATTGGTCGATTGAACGGATCGCAAACACTCAGCCCGAAGCAGTTCTCCCTCTCATCCGCGGAAAGCTGACCCGGAGGCCGGACGGTGAGTTGGTGGGTGCTGAGAGTACGAATGGCCGCATGTGGATTCTGGAGCGTCTCCTCGCGGATGCCGTCGCAAATGGTCTTCTCTCGAAGGACGTGACGTGGCCGTTCCTCAACATGACGATCAAACGACGGCGCTTGAGCTCGACGAGTTCCAAGGACATTGAGTGGCTGAGCCCGAGCGAACTGTTCGCGCTCGACAAAGTTCTGGCTTCTCCCGAAGACGACGTCGAGCGCGCGTACTTCCCGTCAATTCGCATTGCACTCAGACTCGGACTTCGTTGGGCTGAGGTCTCGGCGATTTCGCGCGATGGGCTCCATCGCATTGACGAGAATGTTGTTCTGATTAATCGCGCAACCAAGCGTCGTCGCAGGAAGGACGAAGGCGGAGAGGCTAGAGCGATTGGGCCCACCAAGACGGCTAACGAGTGGTACTCGGCCGTGCCTCCCACTGCGCGCACGATTCTAGAGGAGCAGCGACTTCGGGTCGGGTTGACCAGTCCCCATCTGTTCCCGGACCCGAACAGCCTCTCCAAACCGCATCCGTATGAACCCTGGAAGGATGCGTATGTCGTTGCTTTTGAGCGCGCCGGTATACCCCTCAGATTGAGGATGAAACAGCTGCTCTTCCGGCACTCCTTCTGCTACTGGCTCAAGTCTTCGCACGTACCGTTGGGATTCGTGGCACAGCACCTTGGGCACAAGGATTCGCGTATGGTCGAGCGAACCTACGGAACGAATAGTACCCGCATCATTTCTGGGCCGGTCTCCAAGGAGGACTTGGTGACCGCGCGTGCGTTCTACGAGATTGAGCCATTCAAGGCCGTGATGATGACGTACGGCGCAGGGTGATCAGGCCTGAAGTGCTCTTCTACAGGATTTTGTTTGATCTGCGTCGAGATCACCCGTGCGCTTGGGGGTTCTTACGACTCGGCGTCGGAAGAGTAGCTCTACGAGGTCGGTGACGAGGATACGGCTAGCACGCGGTCCTAAGTCGATGATGGGGATTCCATCTTCTGTGAGAAGCTTCGTGAATGCCTTGTCTGTTAAGTCGAGGAGCCTCGCGGCACGCCGTGTTGATATGGCGAGCTTCTGCGACGCATCGAATGGGATTCCCATTTCGTTGCATACGCGGCGGACCTGCTCGAGCTTTTGGCTTGCCTCACTCAAGGTTTTGTCTCGCTCAAGAGCGGGTGGGTGGGCGCGGGCGGTCGAACTTGCGTTGCCGCCATCCAGCGTTCAAAGTCGGAGCCACGAATTCGCAACCAGCGCGTCCCCAGATCACAAGCGCGGAGGTGGCCCTCTGCGACGGCGAAACGGATGCGCTTGGGCGAGACCCCGGTCTTTCGTGCGATCTCTGGGACTGTGAAAAGTCTCTCGTTTGCCATTCGTCGAGGTTGCGAAACTCGACCATTCGCGACAAGGGGGCGCGACTCGAATCAAAGCGGGGACAGTCACCGTCTCGGCGATTTAGCGAAGAAAGCTAGCGGGGACGGTCACTGTCCCCGCCAACTACGGTTTCAGCGACGATGTCGCGAAGCCCGCTAATCGAACGTGGCAGATCGTCAACGATTTTTTCGAAAGCCTCGACTTCTGCGAACCCGTCGTCCGCGAGCTGCGTGAGGAGGCGCTTCGAGTCCAATTCATCTTTGAATTTCCTAACAGAGTAGTACTTGGAAAATTTTTCCTTGCGAAACTCGAAGGCTGCACTCGCCAGCCGTTTCCGCTCCTTATAATTCTGCTTCTTTTTGGCCCGCGAGGCAGCGGTGTCCCGACTTGATACCCCCGCCCACACTTCGTGGGCACCTGCCGTCGTAGCTCGCTCGGTGACCTTGTGCATGGCGTAGATCGCCGCAGCGCAGTCGCCGATCGTCACCGCATGGCGATACTGAAAGCTCCACAGGAGCACAAAGATTGCGCGCGCCTCCACGCTTTTGGAATTTTCCTGGTGGGTGTACTGCGTTTGGTCGACGATCTCCCAAGTGAGGGTTTCCAAACGATGCCCTTTCAGAATGCCTACCATCTGGAGATCCCCCAGTGCTTCTTTGCAGTAGTTTCTGATCTGAGATTCGTTCCATTCTTGCGCGAAGATTCCAGGCGCGAGAACACGGAAATTCTTGCCCTCGGGCGGGGAAGTAAAGTGGATACGTGAGCGCCGGTCGTATTTCTCTGTCGAGCTCTGCAGGGTGCTTTTCTTCTTGGCCATGATCCGCTGCTCCTCGCGGGCTCCGATGTGTGAATCCTCGGGGCAGGCCGGCGGAGCTGCCGGCTTTTCGGGGATCAACCTAGCCCCAAGGATGAGTATTCAGGTTAGCGAGTGGTCCTCGAGTCAGCACCCTCGTGCGTGCCGGGGCGCGTTACAACAAAGCGTGGAAGAAGTCCGCCACGTTGGATCTCTCTGCCTCGCAAGCTATGAGGAAGTAAATCAACGAGGAGCGGAATAGGCGGATGCGCGCAGCCTTCGAGTTTCGCGAGGAAAAGTATAGTCCCAATCACTACTCCGTTGAGCGCTTCCGCATGGAACTCCACTCCGATGGCTTCATCAAACTGTTCAAGGAAGACGGCTTCTTCCAGCGGGGCGTGAATGACGGGTCCGCCGAAGCCGAAGCTGATTTCAAGATGATGAAGATGGGCAACTTCCTAGTTCGATTAGTGGGCTAAAGGTCATCGTGAAATCGTAATTCGCGGGGACAGTCACTGTCCCCGTTAACTTTCTTCGCCATATTACGGGGACAGTGACTGTCCCCGCACAGTTTTGAGGTGCGCCCTCTCGCGGCGCACGGTGTAGAACCGCAACCTCGACGAATGGCAAACGAGAGGCTCTACACGGTCCAGGCGATCGCTCGAAAAACTGGAACCCCTAAGCGAATCGGCATTGCGATTGCGGAAGGCGACTTCCCCGCTTTTGATCTAGGGACGCGCTGGCTCCCCACTTCGTGCCTCCGTGCCCGCGCGACAGAAAAAATTAGGGACCGGCATCGGAAACGACCGATGCGGCCCCCCACACACATCGCATTCAACTTCGAAGGAACTCGCGATGCCCGACCAGGCTAGCAAGAATGAAGTCGTCCGCAGGCAGCCACAAAAGCTCCTCAATGAATTCCTCGACTGTCTTTTCAGTGAAATGGAAGAGGGCGAGGAAATCCCCTTCTGGGTGTCTGCATCGCCGGTAATGGGATTCCCGAAAGATGAAGCCGGATTCAAGAAAGCACTTTTTCGAAGTAGCGCGCCTAAGGCTT